>DGNZ01000157.1 GCA_002389175.1 Rhodospirillaceae bacterium UBA4479
CAAGGCCCTTATGGATTCGATCATAATTGACGGCATTTTCTTTCTCGTAGATACCGCCGCTATGTACGAACGTCACAGATTTCAGATTTTCCGCTCGTGACACATACTCATTCTTGATGAAGTCATAATTCTCATCGGCGACGGTGATTCCGTAATAAACCGGAATTTTGGCCGACTTGAGCATATCGTAAGTGCGTTCGCACTTAGCGTAATTCCCTTTAATACCGCGAACGCGATCGTGGAATTCTTCGTCACCGTCCAAACTGATGGTGACAAAAACATCCAGTCCCTGATCTTGGATAAATGATGCGTACTCAAGCACACGGTCAGGTGCCAGCGCATTCGTTGTAAATGTGACCATCCGCAATTTCGGGCAGTGTTTTTTGGCTGAGACGATCATTTCCTTGAAGTACTTAACCAAAGTGATCTCGCCACCGGATAATGCCAACCAGATCAGATCATCACCCAAGTTCTCAAACATCCGATCAAGGTCATCAAGTTTGATTTCCTGGCGAAATAATTCGGGGTTTTCCGGGTTAATTTTCCAGATATCGCAGTATTCGCAGCGCGAATTACACTGATTGGTTAGGGAAACCAGTACCTTATATGGACGCAGCTTAGACGTTTGACCCAATGCCTTATAGGTCCAAATTTTGACATTCCGAAGAACGATTGCACTGACGGTGGATAAGCGCATTTAAAAGGTCCTGCAGCGACGCTGAATGGTTTCTCTTGAAGTCTCATGGCAAGACTAGACTGTCAAACCTGATATGGGGATGGCCTGGGTGGGTTGGCAACCGAAAATTCACCTTTTACATTAATGTTCTTGCCGTTATGAAGATGATATTTAATCGATTTTCTTCGTTTTATTAATCTGCCCGGTGGCCACTTAGCTAATTTGGGCGAAATGCAAATGAGCCCCAGTATATGAGTGATGTATTAAACGCCCTCGATCCTGACTACGCGCATTTACGCATTGCTGTATTGATTCCGTGCCTGAATGAAGAAGTCACCATAGGCAATGTTGTTGCAAACTTTAAAGCAACCCTGCCCGAAGCATCAATTTACGTGTGCGATAATGGATCGACAGATCAGACCGCAAAAGTCGCTGCTGAAGCAGGCGCCCACGTGATTTCCGAGCCACAGCGTGGCAAAGGCAACACGATCCGGCGCATGTTCGCTGATATTGAAGCTGACGCGTATCTGATGATTGATGGTGATGATACCTACGATGCGGCATCTTCACCTGAAATGGTTGCTAAATTATTCGATGATGGATTGGATGTCGTATATGCGTCACGGGTTGACCAGGAAGTAGCATCGTATCGCCCGGGTCACCGCTTTGGGAATCGGCTGCTGACGTCGCTGGTGGTTTGGGCATTTGATAGCCCGGTTGATGATATGCTGTCTGGTTTTCGGGTGTTTTCCAGAAGATTCGTGAAATCTTTTCCGGCTCATTCGACGGGTTTTGAAATCGAAACAGAGTTGACGATTCACGCACTTGAATTGCGTATGCCGGCGGTTACGATTCCCACCCCTTATAAATCCCGCCCTGAGAACTCATCCAGTAAACTCTCGACGTACAGTGATGGGCTTCGCATCTTGATGACAATCGTTGAGTTGGTGAAAACCGAGAGACCTTTATTCTTCTTTTCCTGGCTGGGTGCAGCACTGGCGATTGCGGCCTTTGGGATTGCGATCCCACAAATTATTTTGCCATGGTTGGAAACAGGTACGGTCATTCGCATCCCGACAGCCGTTTTGGTCACAGGCATGACACTTATCGCTTTCTTGTCGTTCAGTATCGGGCTTGTGCTTGATACGGTGACTCGGGGGCGACGCGAAGTAAAACGACAGGGTTATTTGTCGCATCCAGGGCCGAGCCATGCCAAAGCTGATAAAACCTAAGCGCTGTTGGTCATCACAAAGACCATGTACAGATCCAAGAGCATTGCCAGTACAATGTATTCTGTATCGTGATGCGAATTAAAAATATTCTGATGTTGTTGGGCGCGGTGGCATTCTCGTTGATTGCCCTTGAGTTTGCGGCTCGGGCAATCGGGCCCGGGTATTTGACCGACTCGTGGATGATGATCGACGATCAGGGCTTAGTTTTAAACCGCCCAGGTTCCGTTGCGACGCACCATCGTGGCGATACATCTGCGACCTACCGTATCAATGCGTTGAATATGCGCGGTAATATGCCGACGGTTGATATTCCGTCAGTCCTTGTTGTGGGGGATTCGTTTACTTTTGGATGGCTGGTGGACAACCGTGATACGGTGGTATCTCAACTTCAAAAACAAGCGGACCAAGCCCGTGGCAAGAACAAGTTGGTCTTCCTCAATGCCGGCACTGGGGGTTGGGGAACGGCGAGTTATCTCGATTATCTGACACGCTATACAAAGAACAGCCAGCCATCTGCCGTGTTGATTTTTGCAAATGCCACCGACTTCAACCGCTCGCTACAAAGTGGCCTTTTCGAAGTATCATCAGACTCAAAGACGGTGACTCGGACCGTCAGCGAACGACCAATGCATGTTGTCGCAAAGAAAATAATTACGGATAGCGAATTATATCGCTGGCTGATCGGACGTTCCTATCTTTTAAATATGTTGAAGCAAGCCCTGTTGGCGACGGGCAGTTCTGATGATGACAAAGTCATCGCCGGTGCAGAAATGCTTGTCAGTGATAAAATCAATCCACCAACTGCCAACGTCCAGGCCTACAATGCGGCCCTGTATAAACACCTTAAATCTGTTCTTGATGATCAATCTGTGCCGGTATTTGTGTCGAGTCAGTATCACTGGCAATACACCGCCAATGCCTATGATTGGCTGGTGCCTGTAATGCAGAATCTGGGCATTCCATTTTTGAGCGTACAACGTGACCTTGCAGCTGCGACTAATGGCGAAATTGCGGGATTTTTTATCGATGGTGATCCGCATCCAACGGGGGCAACCTACGCTCTTCTTGCGCAGAAAACCTGGGATTGGCTTTTGCCAAAATTAAAGGAACAAGACATTGGGCGATAATGCTGCCACGCCTTTGCCGTTCCGCCAAAAATTAGCCGGAATGTCATTTGTGGTCGTTACAGGGACGCTCCCTGTGTTGGCGCTGTTTAACAACCGCGCTATTGTGCCTGTTTGTGCCGTGTTGGCGGCCATTGTCTTTTTCGCTTGGGGGCCGTCGAAGGTATGGGATTTTCTGAAGGCTTTATCTACTTGGACTAAAATCCTCGTAGGTGGGTTTTTTGTGTGGGCGGCACTTTCCATATTTTGGGCTCCCGATATGTCCCAATCGGCAAGAACACTCGTAAAAATCACGGGGACAGGGTTCCTTGCGCTGGCATTGATTGGCCCTGCTGCGTTTTTGTTTAATGGTTATGCGCGCAAGATACTCTGGGTCGCCTTTATCTCACTCGTCAGTGTTTCATGTTTATTGCTCGTGGATATTTATACTGGCGGTATTTTCAGTAAGAACGTTCTAGGCAAAGGCATCTATGCGCCTTATGGGGCGTTCTGGCTTAAGCCTGCAGCGTCCTTGCTAGCGATCACAATATGGCCCATCGCGGCCTTTCTATGGCGAGATCAACGACGGTACCTTGCGGGCTTTGTTATCATCTTATCGATTGCTGTATTGCACGCCATCAGTGTGAATACCGGTCTGATCGCAACGATCCTAGGCATGGCCATTGCGATCTGTTTTCTGGCAATGGGATCACGGCGTTCTTGGATTGCGATTGCAGTGCTATCAATGGTCTATTTGGCGACACCTATTATCGCGGGGTCTGTTCTTCAGCCCAAAGAAATAACGTCTGAATTATCCTTGGTTAGCCCAGCCCAAAACTCAATCGCATATCGTCTGCACATATGGCACTTCGCAGCCAATGCAATTTTTGATAAACCAGCCACTGGATGGGGCCTGAATTCATCGCGCTTTATAGGGAGTGATGAAGTCGTCTCTGATGCCGTTCGTGGTGAAATCGGCGAAGCGATCCCCCTCCATCCGCACAATGCAGTCCTGCAAATCTTCCTTGAATTAGGGATTGTCGGTGCGGTGTTAGTTTTGGCGCTTTTGGGCAGAGTTTTGCTGCGCTTGGGTGCCGATGGCTGGCCTCCATCAGACCGGGTTTTTGCCATTGGTATGTTTGCTGCAATCTTGCTTTTTTATTCTGCCAGTTTCAGCGCATGGTCTAGTTGGTGGAACGCCTACCTCTGCTATGCTGTGGCATTATTTAATGTGGCGCGGCAATCACACATCGAAGTGGAGTAAACGTGTCGATTGAGGATACCATCACAATCGTCATCATCTCTTTATTGAGCTGCGGCCTGACACGCGCCCTCATTCCTGTGCTGACCAAAAAATCCCTGATCGATCATCCAAATGAGCGCAGCTCTCATATAGCGCCAACGCCGCGAGGGGGCGGGTGGGCCATTGCGGTTCCCGTTTTAGCGGTGCTGATCTTTAAATCGGCGACGGGGGCTTGGCCGGATATTAGCTGGGCTGTTGTGGGGAGCGCCATCGCTTTGGCGGGAATTAGCTGGCTAGATGATGTGCGCTCGCTTGGGGTTAAAACTCGATTGAGCGTTCAGTTGGCAGCGGTCGTGATCACCGTGATGGTGACCGCTTCTGTGCTGGTTGGGGGTATGCCCATGTTACCGACCATTGCAGTTTCAATCGCCATCGTCTTGGGGTGGGTCTGGTTCATCAATCTATATAATTTTATGGATGGCATTGATGGGATCACAAGTGTTCAAACGATCTTTATCTGCATTGGCGCTGCAGTTGTGCATTGGATATCGGGTACAGAAGCCATCGGTAGTGTTGCTCTGCCGCTTTTGATTGCAGGGGCAACTGCGGGGTTTCTGGTTTGGAACTGGTCTCCTGCGAAAATATTCATGGGTGATATCGGATCCGTTTTTCTGGGTTTTATCGTCGGCTGGTTGTTGATCGAATTGGCGTTTGCGGGACATTGGGCGGCAGCGATTATCTTGCCGCTCTACTATTTGGCAGATGCAACTATTACGCTGGGTCGACGGGTGCTGCGCGGTGATAAATTTTGGGAAGCCCATCGTGAACATTATTATCAGCGTGCGCATCAGGCTGGGCTTGGGCACAACGATATCGTGCGCCGTATCGCGCTTGGAAATATTATTTTGCTCTGTCTTGCGATCTGGAGTGTGAATGGTCCATCACTTTTTGCACTGGCGGGGGCGATTTGCGTTACGGGGATATTATTGTTTGAGTTATCAAAACGTCCGCCTGCATCATGAAAATTCTTTTTTTCAGTGATAATTATCCACCTGAAACAAATGCCGCTGCGACTCGCGTTCATGAACGCGCAGCATATTGGGTAAAATGGGGTCATCAGGTCACGGTCATCACCTGTGTCCCAAACTTCCCACATGGCCGGGTGTTTGATGGATATCAGAATAAATGGCGCCAAGAAGAAATCATTGATGGCGTACGGGTTATTCGGGTTAAGACATATATCGCGGCGAACCGGGCTGTACTAAGACGAACGCTGGATTTTATTAGTTACATGTTCACTGGGTTTTTGGCGGGTGTTCGGATTGGTCGCCCGGATGTGGTTGTATCCACATCGCCGCAATTCTTTGCCGCCGTCGCGGCGTGGGCGTTATCTCATTTTCGACGAATTCCATATGTTTTTGAGCTTGGCGATCTCTGGCCTGCTTCGATCTCTGCAGTGGGGGCCATGCGGCCGAACTTTGGTTTGCGGTTGCTCGAATTGCTTGAACTTAAAATGTATCGGGACTCGGTGGCGGTGGTCGCCCTCACCCATGCATTTAAAGATAACTTGGTTCGTCGGAGTATTTCTGGCGACAAGGTGCATGTCGTCATTAATGGTGTTGATTTATGGCGTTATGGGCCTCGAGACCCTGATTCAGATTTGGTGTCTGAGCTTGGAACCGGGGATAAATTTGTTATTGGTTATGTTGGCACCCACGGAATGGCGCATGCGCTCAAAAATGTGCTGAAAGCGGCTCAACGTCTAAAAGATCATAATAATATCCACTTCCTGTTTGTTGGGGCAGGTGCTGAACGCGATATGCTTATCGAATACGCAAAAGATAATGACCTCGGGAACGTCAGCTTTTTACCTTCTCAGCCAAAGGATCGAATGCCGCAAGTTTGGAGCGTATGCAACGTCGCGTTGGTGCACCTAAAAGACAGCCCTGCTTTTAAAGAAGTGATACCGTCTAAGATTTTCGAAGCGATGGGTATGGGATTGCCAATTTTAATGGCGGCTCCCGAAGGTGAGGCGACGAAAATCATTTCGAAGGAAAATGTTGGTGTATGCGTGGCACC
Organism: Rhodospirillaceae bacterium UBA4479; assembly: GCA_002389175.1. GTDB lineage: Bacteria > Pseudomonadota > Alphaproteobacteria > Rhodospirillales > Casp-alpha2 > UBA4479. The sequence continues at coordinate 6,334 of DGNZ01000157.1, forward strand.
GGAAAATCCAGATGCGCTTGCGGATGCGGCTAAGGTGTTGGCATTGGATGCTCAGCAAACCAAAAAATATGCATCCGCCAGTCACAAGGCTGCCTCCCAATATAGTCGCGAAGCCCAAGCTCAAAACATGATTGATGTGCTAGAGGCTGTTACTCAATCAGATGCGGATGCAGATGCGCATGTAAAAAGTCGACCGCGATGAAGATATATGTGACAGGGGCATCGGGTTTTGTCGGCAGGCGACTTGTGGCTGAACTCACCCAACGAGGCCATGAGGTAACAGCTTGCGTTCGTCACGCTTCCAAGGCCGACGATTTGGATGCCTCCGCATTCTCGGTCATCAGTGAAATTGGCCCAAATACCGACTGGGGAGACGCATTGGCTGGTCAAGATGCTGTCGTGCATTTAGCAGCTCGCGTGCACGTTATGGATGATCATGATGCTGATCCGCTGGCGGCATTCCGGCGGGTGAATGTTGGTGGGCTAAAAGGCCTCATCGCGGCGGCGATCAATGCAAATGTGGGGCGGTTAATCACGCTTAGCTCGGTCAAAGCGATCGGCGAAGATTCTGCGACCTTGACGGCGATCGATGACGAGACGCCGGCACATCCTGCGGACCCTTATGGCCAGTCAAAATACGAAGCAGACCAAGTGCTTTGCGACCTGGCTCAAGAATCAGGAATGGGATGGACAGTACTTCGCCCACCTTTGGTTTACGGTCCAGGTGTTCGGGGCAATTTTTTAACTCTTTTGAATGCCTGCGCTCGACAAAAATGGTTGCCTTTGGGGGCAATCGAAAATCAGCGTTCGATGATTTTCTTGGGTAATTTAACGGATGGTTTATGTGCGACCATTGAATGCGCCGAACCTCTAAATGATGTATTTTTGATCGATGACGATGAACCAATATCGACCCCGGACCTGATCCAAAATGTGTCTCAGGCGATGGGGGTCTCTCCAAGAATGGTTAATGTCCCGGGCAGCTTCTTGCGGGCAGCGCTTGGTCTTATTCGAAAACGCGCTGTGGCTGACCGTTTGATGGGGTCCTTGGTTGTGAATAGTCGCAGATTTCAGCGCGTTGCAGGCTGGACGCCTCCGTATAAAATGTTACAAGGTCTGACAGAGACGGTAGCGTGGTACAAAAGCCGAAACGATCTGTAAGATTTTGGTGATTTCTTGACCTTTTTATATCGGATTTCAAATCGAGGAATTGTCGCATTCGTCCATGATATTTTCATGGCTGGAGCGTCATTTATTGTCGCTTTGTTTCTTCGATTATACGGCACTGATTACGACATTGATGATCGGACAGTCCTTGCGGGTGTTGCTGCAATGGCGGTTATCGGTGCGGGTGTTTTCCGATTTTCTGGCATGTACAAGGGCGTATGGCGATATGCATCGATAAATGATCTGTTTGCGATCTCGCGGGCCGTCACGTTAACGGTACTTGTTTTCACCTTTTTTATGTTTGTTTGGGCACGGTTGGATGAAGTGCCGCGGTCGCTGCCGATCATCAATTGGCTGGTGCTGATGGCGATGTTGGGCGGGCCGCGCTTTATTTATCGTTTTGCCAAGGATCGACGGCTCGACCTGCAAGGTGCTATGGATTCACATCAACGGGTCCCGGTTCTTCTGGTCGGTGCAGGCGACGAGGCGGAGCTGTTTATTCGTTCATTACGCCAAGACCCGCAGCCGACGTACCGTGTCGTTGGTATGGTGTCTGAAAGCCAAGAACGAGTCGGTCGCACTATCCACAATGTGACCGTAATTGGCGACTTTTCTGATATCGATGCCGTGCTTGGTAAACTTGCGGCCGATAATAATAGTCCGCAACGGATCGTTATCACGAAGCCTCGCATAGATGGGGCTGTTGTTCGTCGATTGCTGGATGTTGCAAGCAGTCATGGAATGGCTTTGGCGCGGATGCCAAAACTAACAGATTTCAAGTCTGCGGATGGAGAAGTCCTCTCAACACGTCCCGTTGATGTCAGTGACTTATTGGGCCGCCCTCAGACACCGTTAGATCGCGATGCGATGGCCGAACTTGTTCATAATCGTCGTGTTGTCGTCACCGGTGCCGGTGGCAGTATCGGTTCTGAACTTGTAAGGCAGATCGCAGGGTTTGAGCCAAGTCTATTGGTGCTGATAGATAGCAACGAATATGCGCTATACCAAATCAACCAAGAAGTTGCGGAACTGGCGAGTGATGTAAACCGTGAAGCAGTGATCGCCGATGTGCGTGCCCGTGATCGGATCATGTCACTCATAGATCACGAGCGCCCCGATATCGTTTTCCATGCCGCTGCGTTGAAGCATGTTCCCCTCGTTGAGAGTAACCCGTCTGAAGGCATCCTAACGAACGTCATTGGGACGCGGAATGTCGTCGATGCATGCATTCAAAGCGATGTTGCCGTGATGGTTCAAATTTCTACCGACAAAGCCGTCAATCCATCAAGCATCATGGGCACATCCAAACGATTGGCTGAGATGTATTGTCAGGCGATTGATCTGGATAAATCACTCAGTCTGAGCACGCGGTTTGTAACGGTCCGATTCGGTAATGTATTGGGCTCTACAGGCTCTGTTGTACCACTTTTTCAACGTCAATTGGCAGCAGGCGGACCTTTAACAGTCACGCACCCAGACATGACGAGATACTTTATGACGGTACGTGAGGCCGTTGAGTTGGTATTGATGGCCTCGGCAAAGGGATCGTCGAGTGATATGTCAACAGAGGGACGCATCTTTGTCCTCGACATGGGAGAGCCTGTCCGCATTCTGGATTTAGCCAAACAGATGATCCGCCTGGCAGGATTAGAACCTGATGTTGATATTATGATTACATTTTCAGGCACCCGCCCTGGCGAAAAGTTATTCGAAGAAATTTTCCATGGTGCTGAGGCGCCAGTGCCAACAAACAGTCCAGGATTATTGTTAGCGGCACCAAGGTCTGTGGACGCCGCTGAACTGACTCTTGCCATCGCAGAAATCGAAAAATCAGCCCTTAAGAATAATGATGACGATGTGATCCGACAGCTTCACATTTTAATTCCTGAATATGACAATGATCCTCAAGATGCTGCTGACAAGACAGCCCAGATATAAAACGAAAACGATAGGACCTACGACCAAATGACCCATCCGATTAAGCGTGCACTCATCTCCGTATCTGACAAGACGGACCTCACATCCTTTGGTGTTTTTTTAGCAGCACAAGGTGTTCAGATTTTATCCACGGGTGGGTCAGCGGAAGCACTCAAAGATGCAGGCGTTGAAGTTACTGAAGTATCGGCGTTTACCGGATTTCCCGAAATCATGGATGGGCGGGTAAAAACCCTACAGCCAAAAATTCATGGCGGCTTACTGGCGGTGCGCGATAACGCAGATCATATCGCCGCTATGGAAGAGCATGGCATCGAAGGGATCGATCTTCTGGTCGTTAATTTATATCCGTTCGAAGAGACAGTTGCGAAGGGTGCCGATTTCGATACCTGTATCGAAAATATTGATATCGGGGGCCCTGCAATGATTCGCGCAGCGGCCAAAAATCATGCGTATGTCGGGGTCGTTGTTGATCCCAAAGACTACGAAAATATTAAGGCTGAAATGACAGAAGCTGGCGGCGCCCTCAGCGATGATTTCCGTCGGCGGCTTGCAGCAAAAGCCTACGCGCGAACAGGAAGTTATGATGCTGCCATCTCAACGTGGTTCGCCGAACAGTTGGGTGAGGAGTTCCCTGAACGCCTGGCATTCGCAGGACAGCGCCAGGAGATCCTTCGTTATGGTGAAAACCCACATCAAAAAGCGGCGTTCTATATTGGCGGTAAATCACGCCCTGGTATTGCAACGGCGGAGCAACTCCAAGGGAAAGCGCTGAGTTTTAATAACTTGAATGACACCGATGCAGCGTTTGAGTTGGTCTCTGAATTCCAAGATCAGCCGGCATGTGCAATTATCAAGCACGCCAACCCCTGCGGTGTGGCGATTGCGGACACGCTCGTTGATGCATATCACCGGGCGTATTCGTGTGATACGGAAAGCGCGTTTGGTGGTATTATCGCATTGAACAAAACACTTGATGGGGCGACGGCCGAAGAAATCGCTAAATTATTTGCCGAGGTTATTATCGCTCCTGATGCGGACAACGATGCCCGCAAAATTCTATCGAGAAAGAAAAACCTACGTGTGCTGATTACATCAGAACTCGCAAATCCAAATGACCCAGGCATGACGGTTCGTAGCCTTGCCGGTGGGTATTTGTTGCAAGGTCGGGACAATGCGTTAACTGATGATCTCAAGGTGGTTTCCAAACGCCAACCCACCGAGAGAGAACTCGTTGATATGAAGTTCGCGTTTACGGTGGCTAAACACGTTAAATCTAACGCGATTGTGTACGCTAAAAATATGATGACCGTTGGGGTGGGTGCGGGACAAATGAGCCGTGTGAACTCTTCACGTATAGCGTCATGGAAAGCACAAGATGCAGCGCGGGTTGCCGGCGATGATGAAAGTTGGGCCATCGGTTCAGTGGTTGCGTCGGACGCATTCTTCCCATTCGCCGATGGTTTAATTGAAGCCGCGAGTTCAGGTGCGACGGCCATCATCCAGCCAGGTGGTAGTGTTCGAGACGAGGAAGTGATCGCAGCTGCCGATGAAAAAAATCTCGCAATGGTCTTTACGGGCATGCGGCATTTCCGGCACTAAGGTCTATTTCAAACTATGAAAAATCAAAACCCGTCACAAAAAATTGCAGTTATTGGTCTTGGTTATGTCGGCTTGCCTTTGGCACTGGCGTTGGCAAAACATTTTCCCGTTATTGGCTTCGATGTATCGTCAGCGCGTATTACCGCGCTGGGTGTCTTTGAGGATGCCACGAACGAAGTTGAACCCGACGAGCTTCGCGAAACATCGATGATCTTCAGCGATCAGGTTGACGATATTATGGCCTGCGATACATTTATTGTGACGGTTCCAACACCTGTTGATGATGACAACACGCCAAATTTGGGTGCCGTGCTATCGGCCTGCCAGACGGTGGGTTCAGTTATGAAGCCTGGTGCAGTCGTGGTTTTTGAAAGCACTGTTTACCCCGGCGTCACCGAAGACGTCTGTGGCCCAGCATTGGCAGCGGCCAGCGGCCTGGTATGTGGTGAAGATTTTTACCTTGGATATTCACCAGAACGGGTCAACCCGGGCGACCGCGAACACACGATAGAGCGCATCACGAAAGTGGTTGCCGGACAAAACCCGGTTGTCACCAAAAAGCTGTTGGATATGTATGGTGCGGTGACATCAGGCAATGTGTTTGAAGCCAAAGACATTAAAACTGCCGAAGCCGCCAAGGTGATCGAAAACGCGCAACGCGATATCAATATCGCCTTTATCAATGAAATTTCGATGATCTTCAACAAAGCGGGTATTTCCACGAAGGACGTGCTTGAAGCCGCCAACACAAAATGGAATTTCTTGAATTTCACACCGGGCCTGGTTGGTGGGCATTGCATCGGTGTCGATCCATTTTATCTGGCACATCTGTCCCGTGAATTGGGTCATGACCCCGAAATCATTTTGGCGGGGCGGCGTATCAACGATGGTATGGCGAGCTTTATCACCAAAAGCATTTGTTCAAATTTTGATGAAGGGCCAAAGCATATTTTGGTCCTAGGTCTGACGTTCAAAGAAAACGTGCCCGACCTTCGAAATTCAAAGGTCGCCGATTTGATTTCTTGTCTGCAAAACGCGGGTCATCGCATCAGCGTCCATGATGCTTTTGCTGACAAGGATGAAGCAAAAGCCGAGTACGGGATTGAGTTATTGAGCGATCTGGGTTTAGACCAGGCAGCGGATTGTGTTGTCGGTGCTGTGGGTCATGAAATTTATCGGGCGTTTGATGCGGCTACCCTTTCTGCGCTTGTGACACCCAACGGCGTGGTTGCGGATCTCAAAGGTATTTGGTCAGATATTGAGCTTGGTTCGGGTTTGAAGCGCTGGAACCTGTGAGACATTTCTGAGGTGCGCAGTCTTCTATTTGACCTAGATGGCACATTGATCGATAGCGCCCGCAGCATCGTTTTTGCGCTGAACGATGTATTTGCCGATGCCGGGTTTGGTCCGGTCGACGTCGACGCGGTGAAACCGCTGTTGGCAGGCGATGCCATGAAGCTGGTCCGAACATTGATCGCTGAGCAACACCGCAAAATTTCTGATGATGAGAATTCGGTGCTAACCAAACGCTTCCTTGAAACCTACAAGGCCAACCCGGCCCGCGACGCGGCGCTCTATCCCGGTGCACTTGATGTGCTTCAACATTTTCGCGAAGCCGGGCATCCCATGGCGATCTGCACCAACAAACCATCAATTACAGCTGCCCCGGTATTGGCGGTGTTTGATCTGGGCGGTTTTTTTGATGCTGTCATCTGTGGTGATCAGACTGAATTTAAAAAACCTGATGGACGCCATGTGCTTGAGACCGCTGTGGCCATTGGGGGGGATGCAACCCACGCAGTCATGATCGGCGACAGTGGTAACGATATTTATGCCGCACACGATGCGGGGGTCACATCGGTGTGGGCTGCATTCGGGTATGGCTTGGAAAAGGTCGAAGATTTGCGCCCGACCGCAACCATCAATCATTTGTCTGAACTGCCCGGCGTGATCGCAGATTTAGTTTAAGTCTCAACCCGAAAACATTCGCCATTTGACGATGGATTGTGACGGCTCGTGATTCCCTAAAATCACAATCTGCTGGGTTCGATGTTGGCGACCGTCATGGAAGCTGACGCTTTCGTCCAGCATGATGGGGTGATCGGATTGAAAGCGCCAACCGCGCCCCTTGGATGGTTTGATGATCACTTCGCCGCCGCCTTCGACCATGGATGCATTGACGCCGGGGTGCAGATGGAACCGGATTGAAAATGATTTCGACCGCCCGTCTTTAAGCTGATCCTCGCCCCGGATATCTGTGCCCGTGGTATCCAAATAAATGGAACGTTGATGCTGAATACCAAAGGCCCCCTGATATCCATCATGGGTACTTTCAATCAGCCGTGCACCATCATGATCACGTCGACTGGCCTGGACATCATTTATAGCGCCGATATTTTTATCGTCGATGATTAACGTAGAATACGCTGCTGTCGCCCGCAATACATCTCCCCACGCCGCCGCACCCTTGTCCTGTCCCAGTCGTGTGCCGCAGTTTGAAAAGATACGCTGCTTGCCGACGCTAAGCTCAAATGATGCTGGCGCGCGTTGTGCATCGTGGGTTGAACCTGTACGCCCACTATCGAATAGAATCGTCGTTTGTCCTGACCGCATTCGATAAAACCCGGAATGGGGGGCCTCGGACATGGCCCGACCGCGACTGCCCGATGCGCTGAGAACGTCATCAATCAGGTTTCCGGTTGATGACGTTGCACCATTGATCAGGGCAAACCCGCCATCGCCATGACGCATGCCTCTGATCCAAGGGGCCATCCGATCAATCGCCGAGATCAATCCGCTGGGCGCTTCGATATGGCGGGCGATCAGGGCATCGCGGATTTCGATCAGCAGGGCAAAGACGGCGAGCGCGATGGCGGGGGAGCGCGATACATGTCCCCCATCGCCCAATATCTGTTGATCAACATCATCGCCAAAGGCACGTAATCGATCTGGTAATGTCGCGGAAAATCCATCGACCGCAAGCGCTGATATGACACGGCCTTGGTGGTACAAAAATCGCTGCCATCCGGAAATGTTTGATGTTGATGCATGGTTTAAATGGCGTGCATGACGTCTTATTTGCATCAACCAAAGTGCAGACATCTGTATCTTCATTGTGGGCCCGATGATCGGAAACGCGTTAATCCAACGGGTCAATCGCTCGCCAACGATATCGGTGCGCCATGTTTCAGGGTCAAACCGGTCATGCGAGGTAAACCAAGCGGCCAAAGTGCGATTGGTTTCTGAAACGTTGTTGGTCATGATGGGCAAGGTTCTAAAGTGCCCGGCTCTGGCTGACTCTAGATGGTTCTTTGTTAGATTTAAGCCTTCGGCAAAACAAAGTGTTTGCGCGGACAGCGTGTGATCAAACGCCGATGATGTGATCGAAGGCGGCAGATGGCGTCCCAGATACAGGTCATAGACCTTTGAGCGATATAGGGTATTGAGGCAGCGCTCAAACAGCATGGGGCGCGGTCCGTTCATGTTGGGTTTTATGAAACCTGGTCAACATAATGATATATTTGCGGCGAATTTATGGCAGCATAATACTGTGGCGTAAAAACAACGTTTAGATAGTGACTTAATCGGTTTCAGGTGGCCGTTTTTACCAGCCGTGCAGCGTAGAAGCCATCAATACCGCCCCTGTCAGCGAGCATGGATGGTAACGTGCGCAGGTTTTTCTGACGATCAATGGCTTCGGGTATTTCTGGCAGGTCTTCGGGGGTGATCGGTTGCGATGCGAATTCATTGTTGCGAACCAGAAACGCGCCCACCCGGTCCTGCCCCTCTTCGGGCTGCAACGAACATGTGATGTACATCAAAATTCCACCCGGCTTAACCAGTTCGGCGGCAGCATCCAACAGCTCATTTTGGACGATGGTCAGCTTGGCAATATCTTCGGGTGACTTGGAATATAAAATATCAGGATGACGCCGTGCGGTGCCCGTTGATGAGCATGGTGCGTCCAAGACAACGATATCGGCCAGCTCATCAGGTGCCCACTTTCGAACATCTTGAATCAACACATCGGCGGATAAGCCAACACGGGTGAGATTTTCTTTCAGCCGTTCCAATCGGCGTTCGGAAATATCAACGGCGGTGACGTGCGCACCCATGGCAGCCAAGGCCATGGTCTTGCCACCGGGAGCAGCGCACAAATCAAAGACGCGTTTTCCCGCAATGTCACCCAGCAGGGTTATCGGCAGGTGCGCTGCAGCGTCCTGTACCCACCATGCGCCTTCATCGTACCCTGCCAAATTGCGAATGTTTTCGGCATCTGCCAGGCGGATGCTGCCGCCCAGAATGGTTGATCCGCCCAAAGTCTCGGCCCAGGTTTCAAGGTCAGCTTTGACGGATAAATCAGTGGGTGGGGTTTCGGCATGGGCTTCGGCGATGGCGCGTGCAGCAGCGCCGCCAAAAGCCTTGTGCCAACTGTTCCAGAGCCATTCCGGCGTGTTTAAGATGACGGCATCTTGTTCTGCGAGCAGGGCTTCTCCTTCGCGCTGCAGGCGACGCATGATCGCGTTTACAAGTTTCGCAAACGGGTCCTGACCAATGGCACGGCAAAGATCAACGGTCGTCGATACGGCGGCATGTTGGGCCGTCACCGAAAACAGCAACTGCGCGATACCAACCCGAAGCACATCCATCACCGGCATGGCTTTGCGCGGCAATCGGCTGGTCATGCAATGGCTCATCAATGCATCGATCTGTCCGCGCCGTTTCAAAACGGTACGGACGATGAATTCCGCATAGGCACGATCTTTACCCGCAAGCTTACGGCGCTGCGCCATGGAATCAAATGATCCATCCAATGGCAGTCGCTTGTGCAACACATCCGTGATCACGTCGAAAGCCACAAGGCGTGCCGTCAATGCGGGATCATCTTTTCGTCCGGCTGATTTTGAGCGTTGGGCCATCTTATGCTTTCGCCAAAGGGAGTGATGAATTGAGTTCTTTTGGAACTGCAAACGGATTAATATTCAAAGTCTCATCTTTCCATAAATCTGTCGCATCATTGAGGGAGAAAGGTGAGAACGTATTTTGGACATGGTCGAACAAGAAGATATCGTAATTTAAATCATCAAAGAAACTGTTCAGGCCCGGTCCGAGTTCTGGATTGTATTCAAACATGATCACAGGGCGATGCTCAGATAACGTTTCCCTCAACCCTTGCAAGACGATCAGATCAAAACCCTCGGTATCAATTTTCACGATTGAAGGCGACAAATTCAGCGTATCAAGAGGCTTCACATCAATCTCATGTGTTTCATACTCAATCTTTTTAAGTGCTCCCTCGGATAATATCCGACCCAAGGCTTTCTCGATATATTCAATATTCGTAGATGTGTTCGCGTGTAACGGCAGTCCGCGATACTTGGGGGTGTGAAACGTCAGCCGTGTCTTGGTGTCGCCTGCACCCATGATATGATAGCTGAAATTCCCAACGGCTTTGCTGACGGCACGCAAAGCTGGCTCGTGCATGGGATTTGCCTCAATGGCGACAATGCTCATGTCTGGACGGATTTTGTGAAGCGACCGCGAAGAAATCCCGTTGTTTGCACCAATATCAAGGAAAATGCCCTCGCCATCCTTGGCGAAATGTTGAAAGCCATAGAACGCTCGGTCATGGGGCAGCAAGAACGTTAATCGCGGCACAATCAGCCATGCAACGTAAAGCGTGATCGGGTTCCCAATGACCAATTGAGAAAGAAAAAATTTGAGGCGCTGAAATATCTTGGACATGCCTTTAAATCGCATTCACACAACAGTTTTCCAAGCGATTAATGGATTGGACTCAAACGCTTTATGGCATAACCATTGTGGTTAGGTAGCAACATCTGTAAGATCGTTTTATGCACATCGTTGTAGAATACCGATTAAAAGGCGTGCTTTAGGCTATTCGATGACAAAATCTTTGCATCTTGAACGGCTTGAGTCAGAATCGATCCACATTTTTCGTGAGGTAGCCGCGGAGTTCGAGCGCCCCGTCCTGATGTATTCGATCGGTAAGGACTCGTCGGTACTGCTGCATTTGGTGATGAAGGCGTTTTATCCGGCCAAGCCGCCGTTCCCGCTGTTGCATATCGATACCACTTGGAAATTCCGTGAAATGATCGCGTTTCGCGACCAATGCGTCAAAGACTTGGGCATTGAGTTGATCGTCCATACCAACCAGGACGGTCTGGACCAGGGTATCAACCCGTTCGACAGCGGCTCGCAGTTGCATACGGACGTTATGAAAACGCAGGCGCTCAAACAAGCGCTGGATTTGAATCGTTTCGATTGCGCCATTGGCGGTGCCCGCCGGGACGAGGAAAAATCTCGCGCCAAAGAACGCGTGATGTCGTTCCGCGATTCTCATCATGCGTGGGATCCTAAAAACCAGCGCCCAGAGCTTTGGAACTTATATAATTGTCGGGTGCGTCCGGGCGAGAGCGTACGTGCGTTTCCGCTTTCAAACTGGACCGAGTTTGATATCTGGCACTACATCCGCGCCGAGGGCATTCCCGTGCCATCGCTTTATATGGCGGCGATGCGCCCGGTGGTGGAACGCGATGGCCAACTGATCATGGTGGATGATGACCGAATTCCTTTGGGTGTTGGCGAAGAACCAAAAATGGAAATGGTCCGGTTTCGCACCTTGGGATGTTATCCGCTGACCGCCGCCGTGCGATCATCAGCAACCACGTTGGATGCGGTCATCGATGAAACATCGGTTACCGAAACATCCGAGCGCCAGGGCCGGATGATCGATCACGATCAATCGGGATCGATGGAAAAGAAAAAGCGCGAGGGGTATTTCTGATGAGTACGCCCGAGCAAGCTTTATTGCGGTTCCTCACGTGCGGCAGTGTCGATGATGGCAAGTCGACGCTGATCGGACGGCTTTTGTACGATTCTAAACTGCTGTTCGCGGATCAGTTGGAAACACTGAATAAGGATAGTCAGAAATTTGGCACCGTCCCAGACGGGATGGATTTCGCATTGTTAGTGGATGGACTTGAGGCTGAACGCGAACAGGGCATTACCATTGATGTTGCGTATCGATATTTCGCGACGCCCCAACGGTCGTTTATCGTGGCTGACACACCCGGGCATGAACAGTACACGCGGAACATGGCCACGGGGGCTTCGACGGCTGACCTTGCCGTCATTTTGGTGGATGCTCGCCACGGTGTCGTGACGCAGACGCGCCGCCATACGTTCATCGCCCATCTGTTGGGCATTCAATCGATCATCGTGGCCGTCAATAAAATGGACCTGGTCGACTATGACCAATCCGTGTTCGACGATATCGTTGCTGATTATTACGAAACGATTGCGGACCTGGGTTTCAATCACATTGCCGCCATTCCGATTTCTGCGTTGTATGGTGAGAATGTCACGACGCAGTTTGATCAGATGTCTTGGTACGATGGTTTGTCCGTGATCGAGAGTTTGGAAACGGCGCCTGTTTCATCATCATCTTCGAAGACAGGGTTTCGCCTGCCGGTGCAGATTGTCTCTCGTCCAGATCAGGATTTCAGGGGATATGCGGGCACGCTTTGCGGAGCACCGATGACAGTCGGTGATTCTGCGATTGTGTCTCCCGCAGGCACGCAGACATCGATCAAATCGATCACAACGCCTGAAGGCGAGGTCGAGACCGCCGATGCGGGCACAGCTGTCACAGTCACCTTGGCAGACAATATCGATGCCAGCCGGGGCGATATTATATGTCACGGTGATCAGGGCATGCTCGTGACCGACCAAGTGCAGGCGCATCTGATCTGGATGTCGGACGAGCCGATGATTCCCGGACGGCAATATTTGCTCAAGCTCGCGACCCGTTCGGCGACGGCCTGGGTCAGCGAATTGAAACATACCGTCAACGTCAACACGATGGAGCATGTGGCGTCCAAGACGTTAGAGCTCAATGACATCGGTGTGTGTAATCTTAGTTTTGATCGCCGTATGGCTTGCGATGCGTACGGCGATTGCCACGACACAGGCGCGTTCATTCTGATTGATCGCTTTACCTATGCCACGGTCGGGGCGGGGATGATCGATTTCAGTCTACGCCGTGCGCGCAACCTGACCTTGCAAACACTGACGATGGATAAGGTCGCACGCGCGCGCTCGATGGGACAAAAGCCCGCTGTGATTTGGTTCACGGGGTTATCTGGATCGGGTAAATCCACCGTTGCCAATGCGGTTGAAAGCAAGCTGTTCGACAAGGGGCACCGCACGTATTTATTGGATGGTGACAATGTCCGTCATGGTTTGAACCGCGACCTGGGTTTTACCGATGCGGACCGGGTCGAAAACATCCGTCGCTTTGGCGAGGTGGCGAAGTTGTTTGCGGACGCAGGACTAATCGTTCTGGTGTCGGTGATTTCGCCGTTCCGGGGCGAACGGGATATGGTGCGCGACCTGCTGGATGATGACGAGTTTATCGAAGTTTTTGTCGATGCGTCATTAGAGACCTGCGAGAAGCGCGATCCCAAGGGGCTTTATGCCCGCGCGCGTAAGGGCGAAATCCAGAACTTTACAGGGATCGATTCACCGTACGAAGCGCCGCTCAATGCCGAGCTTGTTTTGGATACAGATGCGCTCAGCCCCGATGACGCCGCCGAACAGGTTATCGCGTTGATCGAAAAACGCATCCTCGAAGATTAAGGTGTTATCTTCGAACTCATCCCCAGGGGCGGCCGACAATCCCGGCTAATTCTTGAAGCTTCTTGATCCGGTTTGCGGTCTTGGGGTGCGTTGAAAACAGATTATCGACCCGGTGTGCATGCAGCGGATTGACGATAAACATGTGTGCCGTCGCCGGATTGGCTTCGGCTGGATTATTATCAATCGCCTGTGCGCCGCGTTCCAATTTATCCAGGGCACGGGCCAACCACATGGGGTTTCCGCAAATTTCCGCACCGCCCGCATCGGCCCCGTATTCGCGGGTTCTGGAAATCGCCATTTGCACCAGCATCGCTGCCATCGGGGCCAAGATCATGACCAGGATGGTCCCCACAATGCCCAATGGATTATTGCGATTATTGCCGAAAAATAATGCGAAGTTGGCCAGCATCGACAGCGCACCTGCGATGGTGGCTGTGATCGTCATGATCAGGGTGTCACGGTTTTTGACGTGCGCCAGTTCGTGCGCCATGACGCCTGCAATTTCTTCTTGGTCTAAAATTTTTAATAAGCCCGTGGTCGCAGCGACAGCGGCATTTTCAGGATTGCGTCCGGTCGCAAAAGCGTTCGGTTGATCGGTGTCGATTATATAAACTTTGGGCATGGGCATGTCGGCGCGCCGCACCAATTGTTCGACAATGCCGTAAAACACGGGCGATGATTGCGCCGTGACCTCTCGCGCGTTGTACATCTTCAAGACGATTTTATCGGCATTCCAGTACGCGAACGCGTTGGTGCCGATGGCAAACACGAGCGCGATCATCATACCCGCTTCGCCCCCCAGCATAAACCCAGCCCCCATAAAGAGCGCTGTCAGGCCTGCCAGTAGAATTCCCGTTTTAATGCTGTTCATTGCTCAATGCGCCACTGCATGTTGTTAAACGCTCATATAAGACTTATCTCAAAGCTAAGCGCTTTCAATAGGCGGCGACAAGTTACAAGGCAGATAGATATGAATGACGATAAGACCGCGACCCAGACGGCCAATTTTGAGGAAAAAACGGCGGAAACCGCCACGGATGAAGTCAAAGGCCAAAACCCAGATACCGGCGAAGTTGGCGGCCCTAAAGGGCCAGAACCCACGCGTTATGGTGATTGGGAGAAAAAAGGCCGCTGCATCGATTTCTGATCCAGAGTGCACGCGGCTGAGATGAAGACGGTCAATTGCGTCCCCTCATCCAGGTGATTAAGATCAATTATCGGACTTGGTCATGAGCAGGGGGAGATGCTGACCGCATGGGATGGCTAGGGTCAATCTTCAAAGGACTTTTGCCTGGGAATACACCGGGCAAAAAACGAAAGAAAAAACGTCGTGCCCGGGTGAAACTGGCCGAGGGCGGTGGATTTACACCTAGTGGTGCTGGTCCGCAATCACGGGTCTTGGTGGCGAACCTTTTTGGGGCTGGCGGCAAAGACGTATCTGAACGCATTGTGGGCATGGTCAGTCAGGAATCCGGGTTCGCGACCTATCATTTTGACAAAGCCCTGAAACAAAACCTCCGTTCACCACTGTTAGAGCGCCTTTTGGCTGCAAGCGAACAAGGTTCGACCTGGTTGCGCGAAGAAAAAGCCGACCTGCTGATTTGGGGCGAGATGGAAGAAATGGGCACGGTTGCCCGCATCCGTTTTCTGGCCGCGACGTCACCGGGTGATAACCAGCCGGGCACATTTGGTCTTGCCGATACCTTGGATATCCCGATGCCGTGGCCAGATAATGCAGGTGATATTTTGCGTGCGGTTGCCTCTGCGGCGCTGTTGCCAGTGGCATCTGGGGATAGAAAAGGGATTGCAGAACG
This sequence comes from Rhodospirillaceae bacterium UBA4479, assembly GCA_002389175.1. Lineage (GTDB taxonomy): Bacteria > Pseudomonadota > Alphaproteobacteria > Rhodospirillales > Casp-alpha2 > UBA4479. The sequence continues at coordinate 21,513 of DGNZ01000157.1, forward strand.
CCTCCGCCAAATGCCAAAAGCGGCCTATAAGGCATTGGATGAATTCCCCGCAGATACCCCACAAGAATATAAAGCCAACATGCTGATGGGCATTGGCAATGCGTTTGCGACGTCGTTCCGCTATGGAGATAAAAAAGCACTGGCCCGCGCGGGGGCGTGTTATGCGGCGGCTGATGCATACCTTAGCCCCGAAGGCACACCGCTTTATTGGGCATTGCTGCATTCCCATTGGGCGGCACTCCTCGAAGCGGACGCGCGTGTCCGTAAAAGTGTCGAAGATTTAGAGATGGCATCCAAAAAATATCTTTTGGTGACCGAGGGCTTGGCCCGCGAAACCAATCCGTTCGATTGGGCCTTGGCCCATGTCCGATATGCCATGGCGTTATATAAGTTGGCATCTATCGATGAGGCACATGCATCAAGCCACCTCAAGGCTGCGGCAAGTTCGTTCGACGAGGCGCTGACCGTTTATGATCGGGACACCCTGCCCAAGCGATGGGCCGAAGTGATGAACCATTATGGTGTGGTGCAAATGAGTCTCGGTGGTATGGGATCGAACAACGCGATGCTGCAACAGGCGATCACGTCGTTTCGAAAAGCCCTCGAAGTCAGAACCAAAGAAATCTCTGCGATGGATTGGGCACAGACCACTAATAATCTGGGTGCCGCGTGCTTTGCGTTGGCCAAACGCACCAAAGAAGATGTGTTATTCGAAGAAGCCGCCGCATGCTTTGAAAGGGCGATCGAAGTTTATCGCCAACGACCCGGTCAGAAAAAACGCGCCAAAGTGATCTTTAGTAATCTCAACAAAGTCCGTGAGCTTCACAGCAACGCTGCCGCATAAAAAAAGACCCGCAACTGCGGGTCTTTTTCTCAATCGATGTGATCGATCTTAATCTTGCCGGTTTTGCCGGTTCTCAATCAAATCATCGACCACGGCTGGTTCGGCCAATGTAGATGTATCACCGAGGCTAGAGAATTCATCTTCGGCAATTTTCCGCAAAATACGGCGCATGATTTTACCAGACCTGGTTTTCGGCAGACCAGGGGCCCACTGCAACCAATCAGGTGATGCGATCGGACCGATTTCTTTGCGGACCCACTGCACCAGTTCTTTTTTCAATTCATCTGATGGCTCATCGCCCTTATTTAAGGTGACATACGCATAAATGCCCTGTCCCTTAATCTCGTGCGGCGCACCGACCACGGCAGCCTCGGCGACTTTGCTATGTGCGACGAGTGCACTTTCAACCTCGGCGGTGCCCATGCGGTGACCGGATACATTGATCACGTCATCGACGCGACCTGTGATCCAGTAATAACCATCCTCGTCACGTTTGCAGCCATCGCCTGTAAAGTACTTGCCCTTATAGGTCGTGAAATAGGTCAGTTCGAACCGATCATGATCACCATAAAGGGTGCGCATTTGACCGGGCCAACTGTCGATCAAACACAAGTTCCCTTCGGCCGCACCCTCAAGCACGCTACCTTCGTTATCGACCAGTTGCGGTTGCACGCCAAAGAACGGCTTGGTTGCGGAGCCCGGTTTCAAATCAATCGCACCCGGTAGCGGCGTGATCAAAATTCCACCTGTTTCGGTTTGCCACCACGTATCAACAATCGGGCAACGTCCATCACCGACGACGCGGTGATACCATTCCCAGGCTTCGGGATTGATCGGCTCGCCGACCGACCCCAGCACGCGCAATGATGCGCGCGATGTTTTTTTCACCGGCTCATCGCCTTCGCGCATCAGGGCCCGAATGGCTGTTGGTGCGGTGTAGAAAATCGACACGTTGTGTTTGTCACAGACTTCCCAGAACCGAGAAATCGAGGGGTAATTCGGCACCCCTTCAAACATCAGTGTCGTCGCACCATTGGCCAGCGGGCCATAAACGATATAGCTGTGTCCGGTGACCCAACCAACATCGGCGGTACACCAGTAAACCTCGCCCTCATGATAATCGAAGACGTATTCATGGGTCATGGATGCATAGACCATGTAGCCGCCGGTCGTGTGTTGCACACCCTTGGGGGCCCCCGTGGATCCCGATGTATATAGAATGAACATCGGGTCTTCGGCGTTCATTTCTTCGGGTTCACAATCAGGCGATGCGGCGGCGCACACGTCTTCGTACCAGACGTCGCGGCCTTCTTTCATAGTCACATTGCCACCGGTGCGTTTTACAACGATCACGGTTTCGACGCTGGGGCATTCTGCAACAGCTTTGTCTGTATTGGCCTTGAGCGGGATGGGTTTGCCACCGCGCACGCCTTCGTCGGCCGTAATCACGCAGTTGGATTCACAACCCTGGATACGGGCCGACAGGCTGTCCGGGGAAAATCCACCAAAAACGATGGAATGGATGGCACCGATGCGTGTGCATGCCAGCATGGCGACGGCAGCTTCGACCACCATCGGCATATATAATGTAACGCGATCACCCTTTTTGACGCCGCGGTCTTTCATGGCGTTGGACAGGCGACAAACGCGTTCGTGCAAATCCTTGTAGGTAACATGTTCGGAATCAGCGGGGTCGTCGCCTTCCCAAATGATGGCTGTTTGATCACCGCGTTTCGCCAGATGGCGGTCCAGGCAGTTGGCCGAGGCATTAAGTGTGCCGTCCTGGTACCACTTAATTGAGACGGGACTATCGAAGCTGACGTCTTTTACTTTTGTATACGGCTTAATCCAGTCGATGCGTTTGCCCTCTTCGGCCCAAAAGGCTTCGTTGTCTTCGACCGAGGCTTTGTACATGGCCTCATACTTCGCCTTGTCAGCGTTTGCATTGGCGGCGAAATCGGCTGGTACCGTATAAATATGAACTTCGCTCATGATGTGGTCCTCTCCCTGAATATTGTCTCGGTGGAGTTTGTCTCCACGCTTGTCTTAATTATCGTCAAAAACGCATGTCTGCCAAGAGCAAGCGGCGGAGCAGTGTGCCTCGCATGACTGAGTAGCACTGAACTATGTGGCGATGATGTATACGTCTTCGCCGCGGATTTCTGCATTGATCTTGATCAATGAATCTCCTTCGCATGGCCCTTCGGTGCAGTAGCCATCGGCGATGCGAAATTGCGCCAAATGGGTGCCGCATTCGATATGGGTGCCGTCGTCGTTGAGGAACTCCCCTGGAATGACATCCATTGGCGTGTCCAAATGGGGACAGACGTTTTCATAGACATACACTTGATCGCCCTGGCGTGCGGCAAACACCGCCTTGGCCTGGCCGTTGATTTCAGTCACGAACCCATTGGTGCCCTCGGCCGGGATATCGTTTAGCGCACATAAACGTGTCTCACTCATGGTTTTACTCCGCCCATGTCACAAATAATTTTCCAAGATGCCTCATCGATGGGCACAACAGACAAACGCGATTGCTTTAATAACGCCAGTTCATGCAAGCGCTCGTCGCCTTTGATGTCTTCTAATGTCACGGGATTGGGCACGGGTTCGACGGCTTCGAAATCGACCATCCCAAAACGGCCCTTGGGGTCGGTGTGATCGGGATAATATTCCCGCACCACTTCGACGATGCCGACGATGCGCTTTTCTTTGACCGAATGATAAAAGAACGCCCGATCACCAATGGACATGGCCTTCATATTGTTAGAGGCCTGATAGTTGCGCACGCCGTCCCATGGCTCAACGCCAACCTTGACGTGATCGTCCCATGACCATGCATTGGGTTCGGATTTAACCAGCCAGTATTTCATCGCTGTCCTCTTGGGTGGAATTTAGTCGGCAGGGAAAACTTTTTTCCAGGCGCGGATATCGACAGATGCAAACAAGCCCGCTTTTGCATAGGGGTCGTTGGCGGCCCAATCTTCGGCTTCGGCGCGGTCGTTGAATTCCATCAATAAGGTCGATCCGGTCATGTCTTCGCCGTCGTCCGTCAACATGGGGCCTGCGGCCACGATCTTGTCAGCGTGTGCTTTCAGATACTCAACGTGGGCAGGTCGGTTGTCCATCCGCACCTGTAGATGATCGGGCTTATCTAAGCAGTAAATGACGAAATGCATGGTTTCTCCTGTGGGGTCGCAATGAGTTTGATTCTGTTATTCTGATTCGGGGCGCAACGGTCGGTCCATTAGGCTTGCAATGGCGCCATCGATATCTTGATTATGATGAATGATCGCATTCACGGCTTGGCAAATCGGCATATCGACGCCAAGTTTTTCGGCCAACTCTGTGACGGAAACGGCGCTCGTCACGCCTTCGGTGACGGCCACACGACTGGCTAAAATTTCTGCGACACTTTGCCCTTGGCCGAGTGCATATCCGAATGAAAAATTCCTGGACTGCATGGCGTTACAGGTCAGCACCAAGTCACCCATACCCGCCAAGCCGGTCATGGTTTCAGATGTCGCCCCCTTGGCGCGCCCGAACCGCATCATTTCGGCCAAGCCCCGGGTGATCAGCGCGGCGCGGGCATTATCGCCCAGGCCGCGGCCTTCGACGATGCCACACGCAATCGCCAACACGTTCTTGACCGATCCACCGATCTCGGCACCGATCAAATCGTTGGACTGGTATATCCTAAAGGTTGAGCCTGCGATCATATTGACCAGTCGTCGGCCCAGCAAATCATCCGCGCAGGCCAGGGTTACGGCAGCGGGAACACCGCGTGCTACTTCGCCCGCAAACGATGGCCCTGAAATCACGGCCAATGGATTGTTTGGCACGACCTCGGCGGCAATTTCTGTCATCAGCGCCAACGTGCCCTGTTCAATCCCTTTGGCGGCAAGGACGATCGGGACTTTGGGCGATAATGTTTCGGCGAGTTCCTTGAGGGTGGCGCGCACAAACTGTGCGGGCACGACCAAGATCACGGCATCACAGTCATCGGCGGCATCGGCAATGGTGCTGACAGCGCCCAGTCCGTCGGGCAATTGCACATCGGGCAGATAAATCGGGTTGGGCGCGCCTGCATTAATCGCGTTCACGACTTCGGTCTCGCGTGCATACAAGACAACGTCGCGTCCGGCACGCCGGGCGGCAGCTGCAAGGGCAGTGCCCCAGGCACCCCCACCGATGACGAATACATTGTTCATATAAATGTTTTACGTGAGCCCCGCTGGCCTGTCACGGGAAGCGTGCATAACATACATGCTATTGTCATCCTGGCGAAAGCCGGGACCCATGAGTTTATAATGCGTATTGATGCTGGGCCCCGAATCAAGTCCGGTATGACAACGTATGAATTTGGTGGCTTTACGCCTTCACCCCGGCAAAGGCCGCGGGTGGTGCGTCGGGGTCCATCGGCCAGCGCGGCCGGGCCTTGAAATCCAGTGGGTCGGTATGGCCCAGGCGAAAACGCTCTAACCCGGCCCAGGCGATCATGGCACCGTTATCGGTACACAATGCGGGGGCGGGTTGTATCAGCGTAAGGCCCGTTTCTGTGCAAAGGGATCGCAGCGCATCCCCAATCGCATGATTGGCTGCGACACCGCCCGCAACCACCAAATGGCTCAGGTTCGGCGCGCTTTCCTTGGCCGTCTCGATGGCTTTGCGTGTGCGCGATACCAGGCTGTCAGCGACCGCCACCTGAAATGATGCCGCGACGTCGGACTGGGTCGCCGCGTCCAGATCATCACCCAATAATTCGATCGCGCGACGGACACTCGATTTCAGACCCGAAAACGAGAAATCACACCCAGGTTTGCCCTTCATGGGGCGCGGGAAATCGAACCGTGTGGCGTCACCCGTGGCAGCGGCCTGTTCGATCAGTGGCCCGCCCGGATATCCAAGACCAAGCATCTTCGCCGTTTTATCAAATGCCTCACCAACCGCATCGTCGATGGTGGTCCCCAGCCGGGTATAGGACCCGACGCCGTTACACATCAGCAATTGGCAATGCCCGCCCGACACTAAAAGTAACAGATAAGGAAACGCGATATCATCGGTCAGACGTGCTGTCAGCGCGTGGCCTTCCAAGTGATTTACGGCGACAAACGGCTTGTTAGCGGCCAGGGCAATGGCCTTGGCCGACATCGCACCGACCAACACGCCGCCGATCAGGCCAGGGCCTGTGGTTGCGGCGACGGCATCGATATCATTAAAGCCGATATCGGCGTCTTTCATAGCCTGTCCGATGACGTGATCTGCGTGTTCCAAATGGGCGCGCGCCGCCACCTCGGGGACAATGCCGCCAAAGGGTCGATGGTCTTCGATCTGCGACAAAACCACATTGGACATGATTTCGCGGGCGTCGGTTACAACCGCCGCCGCTGTTTCGTCACAACTGGTTTCAATGCCCAAAACAATCACGGGAAACCCCCCTTTCTCTTTCGGCGCGGGGACTTTACTCTTGGCGGGCAATTTCGCCAAGGGTTCACACTCTTATAAGTAACGACAGGCAGTTTTTTGGTACTATGACGACAGACTTAAATTCTATTGTAATCGGCACCCGCGAAAGCCCACTGGCCATGGTTCAGACCGAAACCGTCGCGGCACTCCTTAAAAACACCCACGAAGCCTTGGCCCAAGACGGCATGTTGAAAATCGATGCGGTCAAGACGACCGGCGATATCGTACTCGACCGTGCGTTATCGGAAATCGGCGGCAAAGGCTTGTTCACCAAGGAATTGGATAGGGCCCTGATGGATCGCCGTATCGATATCGCGGTGCATTCGATGAAGGATTTAGAAACATGGTTGCCCGACGGCATGGCCATCGGCTGCATTCTGCCGCGTGAAGATCCACGCGATGCGTTCATTGGTGCGTCGGTCAAAACCATGGATGAATTGCCGACAGGTGCACGCGTTGGCACCGCATCGCTGCGCCGTCAGGCCCAGTTGCTGGCGATGCGCCCAGATTTGGATGTCGATATTATTCGCGGCAACGTGCAAACGCGCCTGAAAAAACTGGCAGCGGGCGAATTTGATGCGACGTTCCTGGCCTATGCGGGCCTGATCCGCCTGGGTATGGAAGACGTTGCAACCCAGGTGCTTGCCCCCGAAACATTGCTGCCTGCATGCGCCCAGGGCGCTGTTGGCGTGACGTGCCGGGCGGACGATACGCGTACGCTTGAATTCCTCAAACCCCTCGATCATGAGCCGACACGTATTGCGGTGATGTGCGAGCGCGCGATGCTTGATGCGCTTGATGGCTCGTGTCGGACCCCCATCGCTGGATTGGCTGAAGTGTCCGGTGATGAAATCCATTTGCGCGGACTGGTTGCTAAAATTGATGGCACGGAAATTCTGCGCGGTGAACAGTCGGGTCGGACACAAGACGCCGAAGAGATCGGACGTCAAACCGGCGAAGAGCTGAAATCGCGTGCTGGGCCAGATTTCTTTCCCAAGCACTGATGGTATTTAATTTGTTAGGAGATAGCGTGACACGACTGTTGCTAACCCGCCCAAAAGAAGACTCTGTTGAACTCAGTGACGCCTTGGAAAAAATGGGCATCAAGAGTGTGGTCGCGCCCATGCTGCTGATTGAAAATATTCCAGGGCCTGACATTGCGACAGAACCCCTTCAGGGGTTTTTGGTGACCAGTGCGAACGGTGTTCGCGCATTGGCGGCCAGAACGGACAATCGTGATCTCCCGGTCTATGCAGTAGGTGATGCGACGGCGCGAGCAGCCCGTGACATCGGGTTTGGTAGTGTTACCAGTGCCGCTGGTGATGTCGACGATTTGGCAACGTTGGTGGCCCATGCATGCGATGCGGGTGACGGTGCGTTTTATCATGCGACAGGAACGGTCACGGCGGGTGATTTATCTGGACGCCTGACAGCGGTCGGGTTTGAGGTTATTCGTGAAAAAATTTACGAGGCGAAAACGGTCGAACATTTGCCCGATCATGCCCGCATGGCACTGGCGGCGGGCGCCATTAACGGCGTTGTGATTTTTTCACCCAGAACGGCTGAAACCTTTGTGAACCGGGTCGCAGCCGCTGGATTGATGATGATCCTTGGGGAAATGCAGTTGTTTGCCCTCAGTCAAAATGTGCGCGATGCGGCGGGGAACGCCTGGGACGAGACGATTGTCGCGGATAAACCGACGCAGGAATCCTTGCTGAATGCTATTCGGACTTGTTACTAATGATAGTATTACGGCATTCTGTAGTGCTGATAAAAAGAGCCTACCGACGTTTTAGAGCGAGATTTACCAATGGCCGAACCCACGGACCCGAAAAAAACCGACGCGTCACCGGCAAAGGACGAAAAACCTGCGCCCAAGAAAGCGTCTGCGCCATCATCAGACAAGTCCTCAACGGCCAAATCGTCGACGGCAAAGTCTGCGGCGCCCAAGGCAGGATCTTCTGCGAGCACGGCCGATAAATCATCGACCGCCGCACCCAGTTCGGTGGCATCGGCCACGGCCAAGAAATCAAGCTCAGTTCCTGGAACGAGTCCCGCTAAACCGGCATCTGCATCCAAAGAAAACGGATCAGGTGGTGGTGGACGTGTCGGATTATGGCTCGTGGTTATCATCGCACTTGCCGGTGGCGGTGCCTTTGTGACCAAGGATGTTTGGTTGCCAATGGCAGAGCCGTATTTGGCAAAAGTCCCAGGCATGAGTAATGATCAATCGGCATCCCAAGGGGGCATGGCGTCTCCTGTGGATGTGCTGGGTGAGCGGATCACAGCCTTAGAGCAGAAATTAGCCACCTCAGCCGCGAACGATGGCGCGATGGCGAGCCTGAAAGCAGAAAAAGACCGCGTTCAGGCGGAAATGAACAAGGCCTTGGCCCGGATTTCTGATCTTGAACGCCGACTCAAAGAAGTCCGCGAATTGGCTCAGGCTGTGACATCCAGTTCTGGTGGCGATATCGATCTTAGCCCCGTCATGTCGCGGATTGACCAATTAGAAGACACCGGTCGGCGCACCACCGAACAACTCGCGGTTCTTGCGACACAAGTTGATTCAGGCCTGCAGGCATCTGCCGCAAACAGTGGCGACGGCAAAGCCAGCGGTCTTATCCTTGCGTTGGCGCAACTCCGCGATACGGCACTGTCCGGTCAGCCTTATGCATCGCAATTGAATGCATTTCGCATCTTGGCAGGCGACAATGCGGACTATGTGGCTGCAGCCAGTCGGTTGGCGGGGAGCGCCGATGCCGGATTGCCAACCGCCGATGAGTTATCGGATAAATTTAGCGGTGTGGCAGGCGATATCATTGCATTGGCACGGTCTCAGGATGGCGATTGGTTAGAACAAGCCGCAGCGCGGATGTCGTCGCTGGTATCCATCCGTCGCACCGATGGCCAGTCGGGTGACCCGGTCGAAGATGCGGTCGCTGAAATCGAAGCACGACTAGACGCGCGTGACGTGCCGGGTGCGGTGCAGGTTGCCAGTGGGCTTTCAGATATCCTGACGGGCGAAGCGCGCAGTCTCCTAGAAGGATGGTTGTTGGATGCCAAAGCCCGTGCCGGAGCGGAACGGGCTTTGAACGCTATTCACACCTCGGCGCTTGCCGGGCTCGGCGGTTGAGCGGGTAAGGTAGAAAACCATGTGGCGTTGGATATTTTTTCTCATCGGTTTGTGCCTCGCTGTCGTGGCAGTGGTTTGGTTCGTCCAAAACCCAGGTGATGTGACCCTCGATTGGCGCGGCCGTCGGATCGAAACATCTGTTGGTGTGCTGCTTTTGGCAGGCGTTATTTTTGGTGGGCTGTGTGCGATCGTGTATCGGTTCTGGCGTTTCTTGCGCCGTGCACCACACCAAGTGGGCTTGGCGATGAAGAGCCGGCGCCAACGCAAAGGTTACGAAGCATTGGGCCGGGGCATGGTCGCAGTCGCTGCTGGCGATGCATCCGAAGCGCGCAAAAACGCACGCCGGGCTGATGCATTACTCGAAGGAAATGCACCGCTGACCCGATTGCTGTCGGCGCAATCCGCACAATTAGACGGTGATGAAAAAGCGGCCGAACACTTCTTTAATGATATGCTCGATGATCCGGAAACGCGGTTCTTGGGCGTGCGGGGTCTACTGACACAGGCCGTCAAGAATGGCGAAAAATCCAACGCAATTGAACTGGCCAAACGGGCTTATTCGATGGAACCCAAAAGCGATTGGGTTGCATCGACATATTTCGATCTGCAGTCGGGCGATGGTCAGTGGGTCGAAGCGCAAAAAATCAACGATGACATGGCGCGCAACCAATTGCTGAAACATACCGAGGCAGAGCGTCGCAAAGCTGTCATCCAGTTTGAACAAGCGAAGGCCAATTCAACAGACTTGAAACAGAGCCTCAATGCGCTGAAACGTGCGTGTGACGCGGCACCCAATTTAACGCCCGCGATTGTCGCCTTGGCCCGACGCTTTGATGCCGATATGAAGCCTAAAAAAGCCATCGCGCTGATTGAAAAAACATGGCCCCATCATCCGCATCCCGATTTGGTGATCGCGTATTTGGAATCCAAGAAAACCACCGGTGGGTTGGCCCGCGTCAAAGCCACCGAACGTTTGGCGTCATTAAACAAAGACCACATCGAAAGCCACCTCGCATTGGCGCGCGCATCGTTGGATGCCGAGCTGTGGGGCGAAGCCCGCAAGCATTTGGCAGATGCCGGTGCTGGTGATGGCTTGGAGCCACCTGCACGCGTATGTCGTTTGATGGCAGAGCTAGAAGAACAAGAAAACAAAGACCTGGAGAAATCCCACGAATGGCTTGTCCGGGCAGGTTCGGCACCTGCGGACCCAGTCTGGGTCTGCGAAGCCTGCGGCAACGCCGTACACACATGGACTGCGCACTGTGGCAATTGCCAATCGTTTGATGGGTGTCGCTGGAAAGTTCCAACTCATGTGCCGGGGGATGGCACGGATGCGGATGCGCCGATGATGTTGCCTGCGACAACGGCAAAAGCCAATGCTGGCACATCCGCGCTGACAATCGGTGATGCCAATGTGCCTGCTGTGAAATCTCCGACACCACCCCCTGCCGTATAGTCTCTGTGGCGACGACCCCGCAACCGATCCGAACGGTAAAAGCCTTTTACGCTGGACGTGGCATCAGGTCGCTGTCCCGTGATGTCGCCCGCAAAATAATTATTTCGCTGAAGGCATCACGCCGAAATCCCACGGGTAGCACCGGATGGGTACGGTTTCCGTATTATCATCATGTGTTCGATGATGAACGTGCGGGTTTTGAAAAACATCTTCGCTACTACAAATCCATCGCTGACATCATCAGCTTGGACGATGCACTTGAATTGATGACGGGCGATACGCCCATCGATGGTCGTTACATATGCATTACGTTCGATGATGGATTTAAAAACTGGACTGACAATGCGCTGCCGATTTTAAAAGATATGGGCGCCGTCGCCGCGTTCTTTGTTGCCACCGACTATATTGGGACCGATGTAAATGCGGATCGTGACAAGCTCCTTAAGTTCTATGACAGCGGCGATAAGCTGATGGAATTTATGACCTGGGATGACTGTCGTTCGCTGCACGACGCGGGCATGACCGTCGGGTCGCACAGCGTCCATCACGCGCATCTGGCAGATATCGATTATGAAGCCGCACAGGCGGAAATGGTGAATTCTAAAAAAACCATCGAAGATGAGTTGGCGAACCCATGCGATCATTTCTGCTGTCCGTTCGGTGTACCGGGTGTGGATTTCGATACGACGACTCATCCATCTATGGCCAGGGATGCCGGGTATAAATCTTTTTTGACCACACGCCGGGGTCCCAACACATTGGGTGCTGATCCATTTGCGGTCCGGCGTGACCACATGCTGGCCAATGCGTCTTTGCTTGAGGTTCGATATTTCCTGGGCGCAGAGGATAACCCATGACCGTTTCCATTCGACCTGTTCAACCCGGTGAAATGCGCCAAGCCAATCAGTTTCTGATCGACATGGGATTGACCTTGCCCACGGATCCAGACGCTGTTGACCAATTTTGGGCGGGCCGGGGCCAAAACAATCCGGCGCTTCAAAACCATGATGCCGATGTTGCGCGGGGCTGGATTTTGGAAGATGACGGCACCATGGTGGGGTTCTTTGGTAACTTGCCGTTAGCGGGCATCCATCATGGCAAGCCCGTGCGGATCGCGTGTGCCAGTGCGTGGGGCATTCAACCCGATTATCGCGACCATACCGAGGCCATGTGCCGCGCGTACTTTGAACAACCGAACGTTGATCTGTTGATCGTGACCTCGGCGATAAAGCCGACCGCCCGGCGCTTTGAACAATTTGATGGCGTACCGATTCCGCAACCAGGCCTGGCCGAAATCCCCTACTGGATTGTCGATACGTGGGGCTTTTTACGTGCCGCATTCCGTAAAAAAGGGCGCGGCAAAACCATGGCGTTCGTGCTCGGGTTCTTGGCGTCGGTGCCGCTCGATTTCACCATGCGGATGAAGGGTCGGCGGCCTTATGGTGGACTGAACCACATCACGCCAGTGGGCCTAGATGGAATCGATGCAGCGTTTGATGATTTGTGGGCGCGCAAACAATCAGAACTCAAAGACCAGATTGTTACGGTCCGCGATGCGGCGGCGCTCAAATGGTGCTTTGGGTTGGGCTCAAATCACAGCGAAACCCGACTGATCCGATATGATAAGGATGGCACGCTTCGCGGCTATGTCGCAGTGGTTCAAGAATCCGTGCCAGATATCGGATTAAAACGCCTTAAAATCGCCGACGTGATGATCGAAAACGATGACCCGGATGTCGCCAAGGCACTATTTGCAGCGGCCTATGAATACGGCATCGCGACGCGCTCCCACGTGGTCGAAGTCATTGGCTTGCCGCCGTCGCTACGCGCCCTCGTGGATCAGCACAAACCGTATACGCGTCCGATGGCAACTCAGCCGTTTTATTGCAAGGTGATCAATCCAGCGTTGTCCAAATCCGCGGCGGATCCTGACGGTTGGTACATCACGGCCTTTGATGGCGATACTGTGATTTTGTAGACCAATCCGACATCTCAGTTCTTGACAGCAAACCACGTCGGTGTAATTTGCGCGCCTGTAACCTTCAGTGGCGTTCGCCACATAGCCGCCTTAGCTCAGCTGGTAGAG
>DGNZ01000440.1 GCA_002389175.1 Rhodospirillaceae bacterium UBA4479
GGCATCGATCCGATATCGCCGACCGTCTCAAACAGACCAGGGACTTTGATCGCAAATCGACCGGACCCGGTATCTTGCGCACCAGCCGCGATCAACAAATTAGACCCCCGCGCGGCAGCCACCGTATCAACAGGCGACAGTCCATAACTTTCGATCGCAACGGGGTTGAGCAGCACTTCAACCAATTCTTCGCGGTCCCCAGCGATACTGACTTCCAGGACCTGCGGGATGCCCTCTAACTCGTCACGCAAATCACGACCCAGCCGCAATAAGGAACGTTCAGGAACATTCCCTGACAAGGTCACAACCAGCACCGGGAAAAGGGCAAAGTTCACTTCGTGGACTTCGGGCTCGTCGGTTTCTTGCGGTAATTCTGGTTTAGCTAAATCGACTTTTTCGCGCACATCTGTCAGCGCTTGGTCCGCATCAAATCCTGCATCGAACTCCAGCGTTACGTTCGCGCCACTCTCAAATGCCTTTGAGCGCATTTCTTTGACGCCTTCGATGCCCCGTAATTCCTGTTCCATCGGGCGCACCAAAAGGCGCTCGGCATCTTCGGGGGAAATCCCCTCGTGATGCATCGAAACATAGATGATGGGAATGTTGACGTCGGGTTCTGATTCTTTGGGGATATCGTTAAACGCGATGGCACCGGCGCCGAGCAATAGAACCAAACTGGCCAAGACCGTACGACTATGAGTGATCGCCGCATCAATAAGCGCGTTCACGACTGATCTCCGCCCTCGCGTTCCGCAATGGCTTCGCTGACGGGTGCCACAGATTGTCCATCAACGACAAATTCCTGGCCAACGGTAATTAGCCGCACCGTTTCAGGCAGCCCCGAGACCCACGTGCCATCAGGGGTATCATCCAACATCTTCACAGGGACGAACTGAACGATATTAGTCTCATCCACGATACGCACACCCAAAGCACCCTGATCGCTCAGCGTCAACGAAGATGACGGGATTTTATGTGCCCGTTGCGCCCCAGCTTCCAATTTGACCGACGCTGTCAAACCAGCCGGGATCAATGCATCGGGGTTATCAATCCACACATCAACGCGAAATGTTCGTGTGGTTTCATTCGCAACCCGAGAAATGTAATGGATCGTACCACCGATTTCCTGACCGTTAGGCAATTTGACAGCAGCCAGGTCATCAACTTTTAAATGACCCACATCCATTTCTGTCACGTTGACGATCACCCGGATGGGATCAAGGTCAACGACCATGGCAACTTCATCACCAGATTCCACATAATCACCAGGACCCGGCAGGAGTGTTTCGATATACCCATCGATGGGCGCGCGGATTTTGGTGCGCGCAATATCTAATTGAATTTCTGCCAACGCAGCTTCGGCTTTGGCAAGTTCGGCATTGCTCTGGGCTAAACGCACTTGGGATTCGAATTGCTTGCGTTGCAAATCCTTGGATGCATTGAACGATATTTTGGCTGAGCCGACTTGAGCCTTGGCATCTTCTAGACGCTCCATCCGGTCGTTCATTGCCAATTCAAGCAGCACCGTGCCCTTTTTAACGAAGTTACCTTTTCGCGCAGGACGAGCGATAACGTTGCCAGATGTTTCGGCCTTGATTTCGGCATCTTTAATCGCGTCGGTGCGCCCCGTCACGATCACGGACAACGGCCGTTCAATCGCCTGAAGTTCAGCAATCCGAACATTTACCAGCAGCTTTTCAATGGGGTCGGATGATTTTGGTGCAGCAACTTCAGGATCACCTGAGCCCGAGAACATGCCCGAACCGACCCACACAACGGCACCAAACGCCAATACCGCTGCAAGCACATAAGACTTTCTCAAAAACTCTCTCCAAGCATAGCCATTTAATGGCCAACATCTCTGCGCAGTTTTACACCTAAATCTTTCATTTTACTTGATTTATTTTATTACAAAAACAATCAAAATGACGTCACAATGATGCTGAAAGGCGCCGCAATCATTAGTCATTATGCGTCAAACCTTGGGCGATAGATCACAACTGAACGGGGATAACCATTGCACAGATTGCAACGGTGGATTGCATCAAGTGATTGCAATGATGCGGGACGCGCTAAGCGTCTTCTGAAACGCGCTCCCACGGCGGGATTGGCGTGAATGCCTCAACCAAGGTATCCACAAACGCACGCACTTTGGCCGATAGGTTTCGATTATGTGGCCACACAACGAATATGCCGGCGTCACCAGATACCTCAAACTCATCCAAAACAGGGATAAGCCGCCCGGCCTTAATATCATCGCCAACCACAAACGAGGCCGCCCGGAACATACCAAGCCCAGCCAATGCGGCTTCGTGCAGGGCAATTGCGTTATCAGCCTCAAATCTACCCGATACTTCAACGGTACGCGGCCCTTCTGGACCGTTGAATTCCCATCTGTTTAGCGACGTCGGGATAGATAGCTTCAGGCATTCGTGCTTCGTAAGGTCGTCTGGCGTTTTTGGATAACCATGTTTTTCCAGATATGCCGGAGAGGCCACAACAACCCGTTTGGGCACACCAATTTTTCGCGCGATTAATGTCGAATCATGGAGCGCACCAATACGTATCCCCACGTCGAACCCTTCTTCGACCAAATTGACGATGCTGTCCGTCATGGTCAGTTCAACCTGCATTTGCGGGTATTTCTCAAGCAAGTCAGGGATCAGCGGTACAACTTGATATTGGCCAAACGCGGTCGATGCGTTGACTTTCAGGACGCCGCGCGCTTCGACCGTTGATAGTGAAATGGTCTCTTCGGCCTCGGCAACCTCGGCCAAGATCGGCGTGACGCGCTGATAATACACGCGCCCTTCTTCGGTTAGGCTGAGTTTCCGCGTGGTTCGGCTGAGCAAACGCACGCCCAAACGGTCTTCTAGTCGGCCAATCATCTTGCTGACAGCCGACGGCGTCATGCGCAAATCTCGTGCAGCCCCAGAGAAGCTGCCCGTTTCCACGACCCTGACGAAGGTCTCCATTTCACCAAAACGATCCATATCGATAGATTAGTGAATATTATTCAAAGAATATAGTCTTTTTTTAACAATTATCGCCGCTGGGGAATTCATATAGACATGGTCTCAACAAACGGAGAGACATTCTCTCGCGTTTCACAGTTTAGGAGATAAAGATCATGAGACACGATAATGGATATTTAAACACTTTCCCAACCGGTCAAATTAGCCCTGATGCCATCGAAAATGGTATCCGCGAAGGGCGTCGACTTCGTGCCG
>DGNZ01000064.1 GCA_002389175.1 Rhodospirillaceae bacterium UBA4479
AACGGATAGCGTCACGATGGCATCATGGCGTGGATGCGGTGCAGGTTCTGATTTGATCAATTCCCTGCGGGCGCGGGCAGGATCGATCGATTGTTCTGTAGCGTCGTTCATAATACCTATTTTTATACCACCATTCCGTCGACAGCATTTGATTGGGGCTCGGGGATGTTAATGAATTTTGCTGGGGCCGCCTGAAATCCGACAGAACCATCAATGCCAGTAATTTCGATGGCATTGGCATAAAGGGCACGAATGTCATCGCGCATTTGCACACTAAGTACCGCATCTGAACGCAGTACGACGTCAACGCGTTTGCCGCCATTCCCGACAAGGCCGTCGATTTGCAGATGTCCCATCTGTGATAAATTTAAATCGATGACGAACCGCGTGCTATCGGCAGGTGTGTCATCGTCTTCGTCGTCTTGATCGCGAACCAACATGCGTATTCGATCGATCTCGTCATTGTTCAAATAGGGTACAGCATGCATCCGCCAATCGCCCGTATCTGGATCAGTAATCTGGCGGGATAATTGGCCTAAGTCATCTCTCAAACGTCCTGCCAGGTCTGGACGTTGGCGTTCCAAAATACGCAGGGGCCCATCGCCCAACCATCCTTTCAGGTCACCACCGCGAAGTGCAGATAAAAAGAAAAGGATATTGGTGCTCAACTGTGCATCGGCACGGGGTAGGGCGGCCTGCAGGATTTGCGTTTGTGCAGCAGGTGAAATATTGCCCAAGACATCAAGCGTGTCGTTGAGGGCTGGCCAACTTGTACCACCTGGGCCGCTGAGGGGTCGGAGAATTGATAATTCGTGGTTCCCTTGGGTTTTTGAGACATCCAACTGGAAAATCTCAAAACTGATCAGGGTGCCGCGCGGTAACGCATTGGCTGTCGGGAGTGACACAGGCCCTGCCTGGGTTTGAACAACAGTTTGCGACACACCCTGCGTTCCCGTCACGACACCGGTTAATGTGGCTCCTGTTTGCAGTGAAACAGGTCCGGCGAACTTAGGGATCGACAATGATGGGTTTGGCGTTTGTGGAACTGTGAACGAAACCACTTTTAGGTTCAGTGAACTGCCCGCAGGAATCGCCATCGTTTGCTGGCCTTGCTGTGTCGTATTCGCGGAGCTCGTCGTTTGACCCGTGCCAGGCTGCCCTGGGCTGGCCAAGGACGCGATGGTTTGACTGCCTTGAGGCGTTGCCCCACCCGCAGGAATGGCGCTTGTTGTGGAGGGGTTCGTTGTCGATCCAGGCTGTGCTGTCGTCACCACCGTCAATGTTGGGGTTACCGTGACGGCCCGTAACAGCGTGGCTGTAATTTGACCGCCGAGCACAAAGGGCTGACCTGTTGCAGACGTAGGTGTGGATGGAGCTGACAGTGATGCCGCGTTACCGGTTGCAGGCGATGCTGTCCCCTTTGTTCCCAGGGGGAGGCCATTGAGGGTGGAAATCTGAACCCGAGGTTGCTCGTCCGTTGTTTGAAGTTGAAGTAACAGTGGCTGACCAATGGTCACAGGAATGCGGGTCGGTAGTTTAATGGTGACGTCACCGAAATTGGTGGTCAGCCGAATTTGTGAAGTATCAATTAATTGCGATACTACGGCCTCAATCTTAGCACCGACGCCCAAGTTTATGAGTTGGGGCGAGGCGTTAAGAACGATGGCCCGTGGCAGCGCAACAGGCGGTGGAAGAGGAGAAGTTGACGGTGGTGTGACCGTGCTCATTCAGTCGCGTTCTGTTCACGACGTATGACCCGCGCAATCTGTTTCACGTCCTCGGCGGCATTGCTATCGGGTGAAGTATTAAGGATCGGGCGCTGTGATCGGATCGAGTCCGGCACCTTGTCATCGCGTCGGATAGAACCCAAATGGGTTGGCGAGAATTTCAAAAAACCCTCGCATGCTTTGTTGAGCGTTTTGAACGTTTTCTTGCCGTCTTCGTGCGTTCGGGCGGTGTTGGTGACGACTTCGATGGCAGTTTCTGGACGTTCATTATGAGCGATTTTGATAAATGCATAGCCGTCTGTCATTGATGTCGGTTCGTCCGTGATCACAACGATCATACGACCGGCGCTATAAGCCAAGCGACGAACGGTGCTTTCGACGCCTGCTCCCAGGTCCAGGATCACATAGTCATAGCTGGCGGCAAGGGCATGAAGCTCGTCTAAAAGGACTTGTAGTCTATTGGACGATAAATTTGCGAGTGCGCCCGATCCTGACCGGCCTGCGATCACGTCAAAGCCGCCTTCTTCGTAAAATGACACTGCCTGGGCCAAGCTTGCTCGGCCTGCAACAACGGCACCCAGGTCAGTTTTTGCCATCAAACCCAATTGAATGTCTAAGTTCGCGAGCCCTAGATCCCCGTCAAACAACAACACTTTTCGGTCAGAACGTGCCATGGCATGTGCCAATGTTATCGCGAACCAGGTTTTCCCAACCCCGCCTTTGCCCGATGCAACGGCAATCATGTTCTTGCCTTTGGTTCGCGCAGTTGTCACTGATTTTGGCGCTTCGTCGTTCATTGTGCAGCCCTTGTTTGTCTATCGTCTTCGTGGGGTTCGCTGGGCACGATTAACCGCGCCAAGGAAACAGGGTTCAGAGTGTTCAAGCCGTCTGCGACCCTTGGATTGATACTGGCATTGGCAATGGCAAGCCGTCCTGCCAACGCGCCTGCTAAAATACCACCGAGGCGCCGGGTCATATTCAGTCGGGTCACGATCATGCGTTCCGATCCGATACCATTGAAGGCTGCCGCAATATCCGCAGATTCCATGGCATCGCCGCCCGCTGGTAACACCAGGATGGGTTCACCACCCAGTACCTCAGAAATATTCATCACATAGCGCATATCGTCGTCATCAAATGGATTGACCCCGGCCGTATCAACAATCACGACATCTGCATCCTGTAGTGTCAGAATGTGTGGCTGCAGTTCTTCGGCATTGGCAACTGCGATCAAATCAATATCTAAGATTGTGGTGAACGCTTTGAGTTGTTCAATGCCGCCCGCGCGCTTGGCATCCGCGGTGACAACGCCAACCCGAAGTCCTTTGAGCTTTGCAGCCGCGGCTAGCTTTGCAGCTGTGATGGTTTTTCCCGCACCAGGCACGCCAACTAGGACAATGGGGGCCTCGATATCAGAGACTTCGATGGGTCGAAAAGAGATGTGTTCGTCAATAGCTGCGGCCAATGCAAGTCCTGGGTCACTGTTATCAACAGCGCTTG
>DGNZ01000005.1 GCA_002389175.1 Rhodospirillaceae bacterium UBA4479
GTGAAGTAGTTGCTTAGACTCTCATTCGGCCGCACCACAATGGGATTATGAAAATACATCGCCTCCAACAAGGCCTGGAAACCGCTCCATCCCGGAGTAGTGTTCACGAAAAGCCGCGCGTTCGACAACAGTTCGTAATATTTGTGTTTATCGTCGGCCTTCTGTTTGTCCAAATAACCATGAACAGTCAGCCACTCGTATTCGACCTCTATCAAGTCGGGATTGATACCGATTATGTCGACTTCGCATGAATACCCTTGTGTCCGGAGGTTGCTTGCCGCCGCTATTAGCTCAAGGGCCCCAGTCAGGTAGAAAGGCTGGCCCACGAAGAGAAGCCGCCTCGAATTTAACTTTCTTTCTCGGATGTCAACCGGTAGCACCACATCGTCATCGACGTTAACCACGTTGCCAAAGCAATAGATGTTGGGATTCTTGTATTTCCGAATCATGTATTCGCGGACATTGGGAAACAGCGTGATCACCGCGTCCGCAGCTTCAATGACAGCATTCTCGCGATCTATAGACTTTCGCTCCAATCGACTTGGTTGACGCTTCAAGAATTTCTCGAACAGGTATTCAGATGGCCAATCGCCAAGAACGATTTGTTTGTTTTTCCCGTTGTGCAGAGGATATGAGAAGCCTTGTACGACCATCACATCCTGCTTGGCAGACATCAACCCGATAAAACGACTGTAGAGGTAAGTGAAGAGAAAATGTACGGGTGTTCGCACATAGAAGTATGTGGTTCCAAGCTAGAAGAACTTGTTCAGCGCGCGAATTGGAAGGTTGAACACCGTTTTGAAGGGCTCCACCTCCTGCATTACATAGTTTTCAACTACATACCCCTTTTTTTCGAGGTTCTTGTGTAGAAGATAAGGAATGTTGGACCAGCTCTTGTAACTCTTTGACGGAGCCGTTGTACAAAGATAGATTTTTTTCAGCATTTCGATTGCCTGATTACGAATCTTCCGTCTTACGAAGACGTAATCGCCTTGCGACTCAACTCGAATAAATCTTGAAAAGTCATTGAAGGAGTCCGCATCCTCAGAGAGCCAAAATCACTTAAAGATAGCGGCCTGTCCCGTCGGAAACTGGAAGAGATCTTGACCGCGGCTATGACACCATTTTTCGACTTCCGTTCTCGTATACTCATACCCCGGCCAGGCGAAGTCATCAAACAAAACAATTCCGCCCGGCAATAACCGATCCCAGAAATAGTCAAGCGATGCGATCGTAGGGATAGACGAATTCAAATCAATATGCATCCAAGCAATACTCTCAGGGTTACTCGATTGCGAGAAAGACTCTGGGATGTACCCTTTATTGAAGAAGAAGTTATCCCGACCGCACAGGGAGAGATTTTTACGGGTATTTTCGATGTCAAGATACGAATAACTTCCAGCCGACCTACTTTCGGAAGCCGTCAGCAGATCCGGACGCATGCCTTCCCAAGCGTCATACAAAAAAAACGTCCCCCCACATTTCAGACGTTGCCTCGCCTTACTGGCGTACCATGCGGTCAGACCATCGCAAACACCCATCTCGACAAAATTTCGAGCCTCACCACCATCGATCCGTGACGCTTGAGTCGCCGTCCAATAAACGAGGTAGTGTCGCCAACGTAATTGAGCAACTTCGACCTCGACAGATTGGGGCTGGAACTGCGTAAGTACAACTTCTTTGGAGGCGAGATAGGAACCCAATTCGTGATCGCACCTGGAGAAGGCTGTTGCAAGGGCGTTGCTACCTCCCTCGCTCCATGGGGGACTGGTCCCGGTTGCCATCCTCCAGCCTACAAATGCTATGGGTGGCCATATGTCAACGATGCTAGCTCGCCCTAGTGCAAGCTTGACAAATTTTTTCAAAAATCCCAACGACATATTCATTCACTAAGCACCTTAGATTTACTCATTATCCGACAGTTGTCTATATCCAAATTGACGAAGCAATGCTGCTCGCGCCTCGGTATTCTTTTTGACAGGAGTCGTCCCTCCCAAGTCATTGCTTAACTCCCAAACCATCAAAGCAATTGATATGTCGTACTGCAAATTTATTATTGCGTACACCAAACCTCGGCTTCCGAACCGGAAAGATCCCAGACGCACGTAGCTGTACAAGAATCTCCAGAAAGCTTTCAAAATCCCCTGTAGGACCCCATGTCGCGCCCCTGCGTTGAACCGCTGCCTCGCATCAATTTCTGAATATTTAATATTTTTGTTAGTTGCACTTAGATAGTTTTCATCCTGAAACAAGTGAAGGGAGTTTCTATTATTTGATTTCAATCGAACCATAGTTTTCTTGTCAAAAAGTATTCCCATTTCATCGTGAATCTTTGTTCGCTCGAAGTTCATGATTGACTTCTTATAGAAATTACATACCGAGGGTACACGCCGTAAAAAAGCCTGATGCACGATGCCTCCATACCGCCAACAAACCAGATCACAATAAACTGCCGTCTTTTCGTTCTGGGATGCGATACGGCTGTACTCTTTCAACAAAGCTGGCGGATAAAAATGCGCGCCGAAGACGTGTAGCACGTATTCAGTTGGGCAGTGGCTGTAGGCAAAACGCAGAATATCTGGCCACATTCCTTCGCTTTGGCGATTTTCTTGAGAATGAACTTTCGTAGACGCGGGACGAAGTATGAATTTAATATTATTTTTTCTGCAAAACTCTTCGGTACCATCCGTACTTCCTCCATCAAAAACAATGATCTCACAGAAGTCTTTCAAATTTTCGTAAACAAAGGGGAGCCGGCGCTCCTCATTGAACGTAAAAACCATTGCGGTTATATTTTTATCCATACCTTATTAATTCAATTTATTTGATCGTCTTGCCACCGGGCTCTGGATGATCGAGTGCACCCAACGCACTATGCGCCTAAGGTCCTGAGAGTTCACATTCCCGAGCATGAAAATCCATGTTGCCAACCTGGCAAATCTATATCCTTAGCGCTAACGACAGTAACCGACAGATCCGCAAGACCATCTAGCGACTTCCAATTGACACCACTTTCGTGGTCTGGTGCATATTTGTTGTCACAGCAAGTCATCGCCACGGAGTCTTCGTGAGCAAATATGGCGTGCGCAAAGCCTCGGGGAATAAGCACGCCGCAGCCTTCCATACCCCGTAGCACGTATCTAAACAACTTCCCGTATGTTGGTGATGCGCTCCGGAGGTCAAGTGCAATGTCCTCAATCACGCCCGCCAGACAGGTCACATATTTTGTTTGAGCGTACGGTCCAGTTTGGTAGTGCAAGCCCCGCAACACACCCCTTTTGCTACGCGTACAGTAAATCTCATGCAGATCGCCAAATTGATCTCGGAGTCCATTGGCAATCCACGGCTTAACAAACCCGCCTCGATCGTCACCATTTGAAAAATATTGGACCAGTCTAACTGCAGGGAATTCTGTATCAGCAGGTTTCATATGTCGGTGAGCAGTTAGTGCGTTGAATGCGCGTAGCAAGAATAGGACAATTTCACGCTTGTTTTGCGCCAACAATCGCTTCCGTAGTTACTCGATTTTGATACCCGACGATTTGCGCCAATGTCAGGTCACGCGGATGTTGACCGCTTTGGCAACCTCGACTCCAATCTACCGTTAGCTGAAGGCCAGCGTCCAAGTTGAGCGTTGGACGCCATGCCAAACGATGGGCTGCCTTTGACACGTCTAGCCGAAGCAGGGATGCCTCGTGAGGATGATGAGCCCCGTCAATGCGCCACGTCGCAGACTCGCCCCATTTGGCCGCCAATTGACGGACGACCCACTCGACAGACTGCGCATCGTCTTCACGAGGGCCAAAGTTGAAAGCCTCCGCATAAGAGGCCCCATGAGCAAAAAGGTGTTCAGCAAGGGTAAGGTAGCCCCGCAGGGGCTCCAGCACGTGCTGCCACGGACGCACCGCGTAGGGGTTTCGGATGAGCACAGGCTCCCTTCGAGAAAACGCGGCCAGCATGTCGGGCACCAAGCGGTCAGCAGCCCAGTCGCCACCACCGATCACATTCCCAGCGCGTGCCGAGGCCAACGCGGTTCGATGCCGCTCAAATGTTTCGTCGTTGAAATAGGAGTTGCGGTAAGCGGCAGTCACCAGCTCTGCGCAACCTTTGCTGCTACTGTAGGGGTCGTACCCGCCCATGGCCTCGTTCTCGCGATAGGGCCACAACCATTCACGGTTTTCGTAGCATTTGTCTGTGGTCACATTCACTACCGCACGCGCACTGGCACACCGACGAACCGCCTCCAGAAGGTGAACCGTGCCCATGACATTGGTGGAGTAGGTCTCCACAGGATCTGCATACGATCGCCGCACGAGTGGCTGAGCGGCCATATGGATAACGATATCCGGCGCCGCATTGCACATAGCCTCCGACAGCCTGGCTCCATCGCGAATATCGCCAATGATGGAATGCATGCCGTTGGCCACGGCCGCTAGATCGAACAGACTCGGCTGCGTGGGTGCGGGTAGCGCATACCCCGTCAACTCCGCCCCCATGTGCTGAAGCCAAAGACTCAGCCAACCACCCTTAAACCCAGTGTGCCCTGTTAAAAAAACGCGCTTGCCGCGCCAGAAGCCAGGGTTCACGCCCACACCCTCCAAGGCGCTTGGCCGGATTGCCACAACTCTTCGAGGTGTGTTTTATCGCGTAGTGTGTCCATGGCTTGCCAAAACCCGCTGTGCTGGTAGGCGGCGAGTTCTCCGCAATCAGCCAGGGTTTCCAGCGGCGCCCTCTCCCAAACGCAGTCATCTCCGCCGAGCAAATCCAGAACCGCCGGCGACAATACAAAGAAACCGCCATTGATCATGCCGCCATCTCCCTTGGGCTTCTCCTTGAAGCTCAGGACTTTGTCCCCTTGTAGGTCCAGCGCTCCAAAGCGCCCGGGAGGGTACGTGGCCGTCAGCGTCGCTTTTACCTTTTGTGCTTTATGGAAAGCAATGAGCTCAGCAATGTTGATATCGCTCAAGCCATCTCCGTAGGTAAAGCAAAATGCCTCTTCTTCCTTGACATATGGAGCGACGCGACGCAAACGCCCTCCCGTCATGGTCTCTTCGCCAGTGTCGATCAAGGTCACGCGCCAAGGCTCAGCACTCTGCTGCAGCACCTGCATGCTGTTGTTGCGCATATCGAGGGTGACGTCGGACATATGCAAAAAGTAATTCGCAAAATACTCTTTGATGACATACCCTTTGTAGCCACAGCAAATCACGAAATCGTTCACGCCGTAATGCGAGTAGATCTTCATAATATGCCAAAGAATGGGCTTCCCCCCGACTTCGACCATCGGCTTGGGACGCAGATGGGTCTCCTCGGAAATACGAGTCCCCAAACCTCCCGCCAAAATGACAGCCTTCATTCTTAAGTGCCCCTTAACCCTTTTTGTCCGGTGAGTCGATAATTTCCGAATAGGAACCGACTCGTTTGATTGCTCCATCTACAAGTTCAACCACTTGCGTGCAGTTGCGAAGAGTAGTCAGTCGGTGGGCAACCATAAGTATGGTGACATCCTTTTCCACACCAGAAAGCGCCTGCATCACTGCTAGCTCTGTCTGCGTATCCAAGGCACTAGTCGCCTCATCCAGAATCAGAACGTCAACGCCTTTGTAAAGTGCACGCGCTATGCCAATGCGTTGTCGTTGCCCACCGGACAATCGAACTCCACGCTCGCCTACTGGCGTGTCGTACCTGTCCGGCCAAGCTTCGATGGTCGAAGCGATTTGGGCGCGCTGAGCGACAAGACGGACACGCCCGTGATCGATTTGATCCTGTGGCACACCGAACGCGATATTCTCTGCAACCGTTGCGTCAGCCAAGAAAATTGATTGAGGCACGTGCGCAATGTGCGCCTGCCATGCGGGACAATTTTGGTGCGAAATAAGAACATCGTCGATCAGCAAGCGCCCTTCCACGGGGCTGAGTAATCCCATGACGATATCCAGCAGCGTGCTTTTGCCGCCACCAGTGGAACCAATAAATCCGATGCAGCCCCCCTTAGGAATTGTCAAAGACACGCTCTTGAGCACCAAAGGCTGAGTATCTGAGTAGCGAAACCCCACTTGATCCAAGAAGATTTCTCGTTGAAATGGCATCGGCAAGGACCGCGGCATGTCAGCATGCGCTGGCAACGGCTGCTCCAATAGAACCAAAGTATCCTCCAAGGAAACGCGCCCGCTACGCATGATGGACCAATTCGAATAGCCTTGCTGCAAAACTGGCAGCATGCGCTGAGCACCCATAGCGAGCGCCCCTAGCACCGGGATAGCAGCACCCAAGCCTTGAGGTCGGCTTGCTAGTAAATATGACAGGATGGCAATCACGACCATCCCCAAGGCCTCAACGACATATCGGGGGCTACTACTGATGATGACGACATTCGACTGCGCGCG
>DGNZ01000333.1 GCA_002389175.1 Rhodospirillaceae bacterium UBA4479
TTATAAGAGTATGAGAAAAGCTGGGGCTGATTTTTTTTATGGTCAGCAAAAACAATTAAAAAGAATTTATGATTTAGTCAATGCAAGCAAAACAGAAAATTAAAAACGATATTGAAGTATTATTAATTATTCCTTCTAAGGTAGAGGATATTTGGTCTTTAGTTCATTTTATGATTGCAGAAGCTTTAGTATATAGTGGTAAGTATGCAGAGCCTAATCATATAAAAGAATTATTACTTTCAGGAGATAATCAATTATTTTTAATATTTGGTTCAGAAGCAGAAGAGTCTAATAAAGTTTATGGAGTTGTTACAACAAGAATATTTGATAACCCTAATTTTAAAGAACTACAGGGTTTAATATGTACAGGACAAAAAATGCATTTATGGGAAGAAAAATTAATTAAAACATTAGAACAATTTGCGAGAACAAATGGATGTAAAAAAGTTAAAGCATATATGAGACCAGGTTATAAAAAAGTTATGCCTAAGTATGGTTATAAATCTAGACACGTTGAATTTGAAAAGGAGTTAAATTAATGAGTATTTTTGGCGGTGGCGGTGGCGGTGGAGGAGGCATGGGCGGTTTGCTCGGCAATCGTCAGACCGCAAACCTGTTGACGCGTTCGACGGCTGTTTTGGCAGCACTGTTCATGCTGACCAGCGTGTCGCTTGCTGTTTTGGCCGGCGGGCACAGCAGTGGTGGTGGCTCGATTGTGAACGAGACGCCGGGTGCGCCGCAGAGTGACGGGATGACACCCGTTCCGACTTTGCCGACAACCCCAACCGTACCGACGACGGAGTAGATGAACTCGTTCTCCGAGTCGGACCTTGAAGGCGGCCTTTCGAGCCGCCTTTTTCACGCCAAGTATCGGTATCTCAACGGCTTGCAGGCTGTGGACTATTCCGATTTGGCGGACACGATGGAAATTGAGTAAAAGTGAGCATGGCGACACGTTTTATTTTCATCACTGGCGGTGTCGTTTCCTCTCTGGGTAAGGGTCTCGCGTCAGCCGCTTTGGGGGCGTTGCTTCAGGCACGTGGATACAGCGTGCGTGTGCGTAAGTTGGACCCCTATCTCAATGTAGATCCGGGAACGATGAGTCCATTCGAGCACGGAGAAGTTTTTGTCACCGATGACGGTGCCGAAACTGATCTTGATCTCGGACACTATGAGCGGTTCACCGGCGTTGCAGCGACCCAGTCGGACAATGTGACGACGGGACGTATCTATTCAGATGTGCTCGGGCGTGAGCGACGCGGAGATTATCTGGGCGGCACGGTTCAGGTTATTCCGCATGTGACGGACGCCATCAAGAAATTCGTGACAGCAGACCTGCACGGTGAAGATTTCGTCATATGCGAGATCGGTGGCACGGTCGGTGATATCGAAAGTCTGCCGTTCCTTGAGGCCATTCGCCAGCTTGGCAATGAACTCGGCGCGGAACGGGCGATGTTTGTCCATCTCACTCTGGTGCCCTATCTCGCAGCCTCGGGCGAATTGAAAACCAAGCCAACCCAGCACTCGGTCATGGAATTGCAGCGTGTTGGTATCCGCCCGCATGTCATCCTGTGCCGTTGTGATCGGAAAATCCCTGATGGTGAGCGCAACAAGATCGCGCTCTTCTGTAATATTCGTCCAGAGGCCGTGGTGCCGGGCATTGATATCGACACGATCTATCAGGTGCCTATCGAGTATCACAATGAAGGGTTCGACACGCAGGTTCTTGAGCATTTCAAACTAGATTCCGAGACCCGGCCGGACCTGACGATCTGGAGCAATATCGTTGAGCGGATTCGTCGTCCTGATGGTTCGGTCAATATTGCTGTGGTTGGCAAATACACCGACCTGCCGGATGCCTATAAATCCCTGTCCGAAGCCCTTGTGCATGGCGGTATCGCGAACAATGCGCGGGTTAATCTCGATTGGATTTCTTCGGAGATTTTCGAGACAGAGGATGCTGTCGAGCACCTCAATGGTGTCCATGGAATTTTGGTCCCGGGCGGATTTGGGGAGCGCGGGGCAGAGGGAAAAATTCAGGCGGTGCGCTTTGCCCGCGAGCACAAGATTCCCTATTTCGGCATATGCTTCGGAATGCAAATGGCCGTGATAGAAGCCGCGCGGAATCTGGCGGGACTGGAGGGTGCCGGCTCTACCGAATTTGGGTCCTGTGCACATCCCGTTGTGGGATTGATGACCGAGTGGAAACGCGGTGACGACAAGGAAATCCGCGATGAAGGCGACAATCTTGGCGGAACCATGCGTCTGGGCGCTTATCCGGCATTGCTGGCGCCACGCACGCATATTGCCGAGATTTACGGTATGACCGAGATCGCCGAGCGGCATCGGCATCGTTATGAGGTCAATATCAATTATCGTGAGCAACTGGAAAGTGCCGGCCTGAAATTCTCGGGAACCTCACCGGATGGTATTTTGCCCGAGACTGTTGAACTGGAAGATCATCCCTGGTTCATCGGCGTTCAGTATCACCCCGAACTGAAGTCCAAACCTTTCGAACCTCATCCGCTGTTTGAATCTTTCATTGCTGCGGCACTCGCCCAGTCACGACTGGTCTAAGAATGACCGAATACCGGCATGTTGAGGTGGGTAGCCTGAAGATTGGCGGGGATCTGCCTTTGACCCTCATTGCAGGACCATGTCAGCTTGAATCAAGAGCGCATGGCCTCGAAATGAGCATCGCGCTGAAAGAGATCACCGATAAACTTGGAATAGGGCTGATTTATAAGACCAGCTTCGACAAGGCCAATCGGACGTCGATCAAGACCGCGCGCGGTCTGGGGCTGGCTGAAAGCCTGCCAATTTTCGCGGAAATTCGCGAGACAACGGGCCTTCCTATCATTACCGATGTCCATGCAGCTGAGCATTGTGCTGCCGTCGTCGGCGCTGTGGATGTGCTCCAGATACCTGCTTTTCTGTGCCGGCAAACCGACCTCGTGGTCGCTGCCGCGCAGACCGGACTGGCCCTCCACATCAAGAAGGGGCAGTTCCTGGCGCCCTGGGACATGAAGAACGTTGTGAGCAAGGCTTTCGA
Organism: Rhodospirillaceae bacterium UBA4479; assembly: GCA_002389175.1. Lineage (GTDB taxonomy): Bacteria > Pseudomonadota > Alphaproteobacteria > Rhodospirillales > Casp-alpha2 > UBA4479. The sequence goes on from DGNZ01000333.1 coordinate 3,053, forward strand.
GGCGGGGAACGATAAGGTTCTCGTTTGCGAGCGCGGTGCGAGTTTTGGCTATAACACGCTTGTATCGGATATGCGGTCCTTACCAATCATGGCAGCGCAAACCGGTTGCCCTGTGATCTTTGATGCGACCCATTCAGTGCAGCAACCCGGCGGGCAGGGCGCCACAAGTGGCGGTCAACGGGAGTTTGCTCCGATCCTCGCGCGCGCAGCCGTTGCGGTCGGGGTTGCTGGCGTCTTCATTGAAACCCATGAGGACCCTGACAACGCACCCAGCGACGGGCCAAACATGATCCATTTGAAGGATATGCCCGGGGTTCTCGAAACCCTGCTCGAAATTGACCGGATCGCCAAGGCGAACCCGGTTTCCATCCAATAGTCAGTCACCAAACCAGAAACGGAACGAACGATGAGCGCCATCGTCAATATTATCGGTCGGGAAATTCTCGATAGTCGCGGGAATCCTACAGTTGAAGTCGATATCGCGCTTGAAAGTGGCGCATTTGGCCGCGCTGCGGTGCCATCTGGCGCCTCAACGGGGGCGCATGAGGCTGTTGAGCGTCGTGATGGCGACAAGAGCCGTTATGGGGGCAAGGGCGTTCTTGGGGCCGTTGACGCCGTCAACACCGAGTTGTTTGAAGCTTTGTCGGGCATGGATGCCGATGAGCAGGAATATCTCGATCAGGTGATGCTTGATCTTGATGGCACCGACAACAAGGGACGTTTGGGGGCCAATGCCATTTTGGGGGTCTCTCTGGCTCTGGCAAAAGCTGCGGCAGATGATGCTGCATTGCCGTTGTACCGATACGTAGGGGGCAGCCATGCGCGCACGCTTCCGGTTCCGATGATGAACATCGTCAATGGCGGCGCACATGCTGACAATCCGATCGATATTCAGGAATTCATG
>DGNZ01000172.1 GCA_002389175.1 Rhodospirillaceae bacterium UBA4479
CGCTTGTTCTATCACCGGCACATTCCGCACAAGGGATGGGAATCTTGGCAGAAAATCATAAGGTTCAGGAGAGTTCTTGGATAACTTTCGAACTGCAACTGACTTTTTGACAGGAGGGCCTCTTACGCCTTCTGTCTCGTTCGGGCGCCCAGCCTGTCCAAGAACGACACGAGATTTTTTGATCATATCAGCAAAGATACTGTCGTTACTTTTCAAGCCTTTGATTCGCGCTTTCGTTTCCTCATCAAGTCCTTCAAGCGTGCTTGCGACACTGGCCGGATTCATCCTGTCAGGCTCAGCGAACACAATATCGAAGGCGACCAACACGGCGCCCATTTCCATTAGGTTTTGGACAAGTTGCGCCAACACATTCCTCGGCCACGGCCACTGACCAATGGTCTCTAGGCTTTGTTCATCAAGATCGATAATCGTAACGGGTTTATCATTGGGCGCAGGGATTTCACGTGGTTTGACCTCTTGATAGATGTCAAAAACTTTGTTCCGCCAAAAATCCAAATAACCAGCATTGTACTTTAAATCGGCATAATAAAGACCGACGAAAGTCACCAGCAAGATCATGCCGAGAGAGCGCTCGATACTAAAAACGGATTTGAGAATTCTCATTCAGGCTTTGCCCCCTCGTAAATGCCTGTATAAGAATACACTTTTTATAGCCTTTCGGGTCAAGCGTCTTTCGACATATGCCTGTTACGTGTGCTAAAAGAATCCCATAATATGTACAACGAATACAATGTTGTCAGAGTTATACGGGAAATGCATGAGCGATAGCAGTAACCGCGCATGGCTGAAGCCAATTTTAAAGCCTTTGATGCCGATCTTTCGCGAGGTCATCGTCGTGTCGGCGTTCGTCAATTTGCTGGCGCTGGCGGTACCAATTTTCACACTTCAAGTTTATGATCGTGTGGTGGGCACCGGGGGCTTAAGCACCTTATGGGGTTTGGTCATCGGCATGGGCTTGGTCGTGGTATTCGATCTGGCGCTGAAACAAGCCCGGTCACGCGTGATGCAAACAGTTGCGCTTCGCGTTGATGTCATCGTTGGCAGACATTTATTCGATAAATTGATGAGCCTCCCCCTACAAACGTTGGAAGGAAAACCTGCGAGTTATTGGCAGGCCCTGTTCCGCGATGTGGATGTGGTGCGAAATACGGTATCCGGTGGCTCTGCGATTCTGATCTGCGATTTACCATTTACGATTCTGTTCTTCACCTTGATCTGGGTGATCGCCGCACCGATTGCATGGGTGCTGTTGATCATTCTGCCGTTATTCACTTTTGTTGCGTGGAGATCCGGTAATGTCATGGCGGCAGCCAACGCTGCAGAGCGTGAAAGCACGCAGAACCGAGATGGATTGATTGCTGAACTTATTCAGGGCCGCACAACCATCAAGACGCTAGCACTTGATCGTTCGATGCGCCCACTCTGGGAAGAAACCCACGCCGACAACATCGCGCAGTCAATGTTTCGCGGAAACAAAACCGATTTTTATACGAACTGTTCTCAAAGCCTGACGATGGCCACGACGATTTTACTCACGTCCGTCGGTGCTTATCAGATCATCAATCAGAACCTGACTATGGGTGCGTTGATCGCAACCAACATGCTTTCAGGTCGTTTGCTCGGCCCGCTCAATCAATTGGTGGGCCAATGGCGCGCCTATAACGGTTTCAAACAATCCGTTGATCTACTGGGCGAGGTTTTCTCATCGCTTTCCGATCGTGGAGAGAGCGAAGTAAAACTTGAACGCCCTAAAGGCGAAATGATGGTCGAGAGTTTGACCTATTCATATGGAGAAGGACTGAAACCCGTCGTCGACGATGTCACAGTCAAAATTCGTGCGGGTGGTGTACATGCGCTTGTCGGTCGGAATGGCTCGGGCAAGACGACATTGCTGAAGATGCTTCAGGGGCTGTATATGCCCAGCAACGGGCGCGTGCTGCTCGATGGTGCTGATATTGCCCAATTCACACGGGCGGAACTTGCCCAATGGATGGGGTATGTGCCGCAGGAAACAGTCCTGTTTGCAGGTAAGGTCCGCGATAACATCGTCCATCGTTTCCCCGATGCCACCGATGAAGCCATCATCGAAGCAGCAACCGCTGCAGGCGTGCACCATTTTATCATTGATCTGCCGGATGGGTATGCAAGTGACATTGGCGAGGCTGGACGGCGATTGTCGGGTGGCCAACGCCAACGGATCGCGATTGCGCGGGCCTTGTTAGGCGATCCTGCAGTACTGTTATTGGACGAGCCATCGGCCAGCTTGGACCGCCAAGCAGAACAAGAACTTCGAAAAACACTGGTCGATATCGGACGTACGCGCACCGTTATTATTGTCACCCATAGCCCAATCCTTTTGGCGGCATGTGATGATCTGGTTGCGCTCGACAAAGGCAAAGTCTCGCTGGCCGGACCGTCGCGGGAAATCCTGCCTAAATTGTTTGGCCAGAAGCCTATGGATAAAACACCCCAAGACGAGGAAAAACCTGCGAGTAGCAATGCGGGGCCAGCTGCCCCAACTGCCGCGGACAGACCAAAATTACGACCCGGCACTGCCCCTGCAACAACACAGCAAGGCCGCACAGCCCCCGCTGCACCGACAGCACCACCACGGGCACCGTCGGCACCAGCACCTGGCCCTGCGGCAGCAACTCCTAAACCTGGTGCGCCACCGCCTGCGCCAAGCGGCGCGGCCCCAGCACCCCAGGCTCAACAAGCAGCGCCCCAACCACAAGGCGCTGCAGATGCCATCGCAGCCCGCAAACTGCAACAAAACGCGTCCGGCGGATCTACCGCAGACCCAAGCGTCCCAACGGGCAATATGTTTAAGCTCGACGGTGACGCGAAACGGTTGCTTGATGACCCCTATGCGGATTTAATCAAAGGACACGAAGCTAAAGCTGATCAGAAGGCACCTGTTGGTGCCGGTGGTGGGGGACCGCAGAAACGCTGATCAAGGGTCAAGACCCTAAGGAGAGAATGCTATGAGCCCCGATGCATCCGGTTCGGACACAACACTAAAAAAAGAAAGCGCATCACCAGCGCTTCCACCTGGCGAGCCGACGACATCAGAGAAGCTGGATATGCTTCTCAATCAAAACCCCCTGCCCGGCTGGCGCCTGGTGGCATGGCCCGTCATGGTATTGCTGGGCATTGGTGTTGTTTGGGCCAACTTCGCAACCCTTGATGAAGTCTCCATCGCGACAGGCGAAGTCGTACCAGCCGGTCGGATCAAGGTCGTCCAGCACTTAGAAGGCGGCATCATCCAGGAAATTTATGTCTCTGAAGGTGACACAGTCCGTGAGGGTCAAACTCTGTTGCAACTGGATTTGGCTGGTTCAGGCACGAACCGAGAAGAACTTTTGGTTCGAATGGATAGTGAGCGCCTGATCAAAGCCCGTTTGGTCGCCGAGGCAGACGGTGCCGAACTCGTCTTTCCTGAAGAGGTCGCCGCCCGCCGCCCAAACATCGCATCTGCACAACGCCAAGCGTTTGAAGCGCGTCGTCGTGAACTTACATCGACCATTCAAGTCATGAAAGAACAAGTGAAACAGCGTGTCTTAGAGGTCGAAGAACTGACCGCGAGAACAAGGGCGGTCGAGAGCAATTACAAATTGGCATCTGAACGCTTACGCATGTCAAAGTCACTCCTGGCCGAAGGATTGACCGCACGGATGGAGCACCTTGAACTCGAAGCCGAAGTCGAAAACTTGAGCGGTGAGAGCAAATCTTTAAAACCAGCCCTTCCCAAAGCGATGGCAGCAATCGAAGAAGCGCGCCAACGCCAGCAAGAAGCCGAAAGTCGGTTCCGCCGTGAAGCGCAAGATCAGTTGGGCGAGGTCGAGGGCAATATCGCGCGCATGGACGAGCTTTTGAGCGAAGCCACTGCACAAGGCATCCGCGCCGAGATCAAGAGCACCATTGATGGTGTCGTAAAAAACATGCGCTACAACGCAGTAGGTAACATCGTGAAGCCCGGCGAACCCATTATGGAGCTGGTGCCCACAGGTGACCAATTGGTCATTGAGGCCAAGCTTAATCCGATTGATCGCGGCTATGTCGAACAAGGTCAGGCTGCGACCGTAAAGATTTCCACTTATGACTTTGCGCGTTATGGCGGACTAGAAGGTGTTGTCATTCGACTGGCACCGGATAGCAGCACCGACGAAGACGGCGCACCTTATTTCCGGGTTGTTGTTCAAACCGATAAAAACTACTTAGGCTTGGTTGAAGGTGATCTACCGATCACGCCAGGTATGCAAGCAACTGTCGATATCCACACCGGAGAAAAGACCGTCATGGACTATTTGATTAAGCCGGTCTTGAAGCTCCGTCATGAAGCATTCCGCGAGAGATAAGTATTTGAATCAATATAGCATTCAAAAGTACGACCAACCGCAGAATGCTAATCATTTCTTAAACATAAGAGATACTTTATAGTAACAGAGATTCGTTAGGCGTTTGGTGTCGTCTGGTATTTAATTCGGGGGGGGCCACTCGGCCTGCCTTTTGGACATTGACTGAGAAGCAAAAAATGTCATT
>DGNZ01000396.1 GCA_002389175.1 Rhodospirillaceae bacterium UBA4479
ACGCAGATTATAGCGTCTATAGGGAGTTTGCAGTGACGCGTATCACGGACTTGGCCGATTTTGCCAATGTGCTGAGAAAAGATTGATTATCAAAGCGAGCAGCGCGATAGCTGTCGCAAGTTGAAAAACAGGGGTGTATTCAAGAAATGCTGCGTACATCGCTGCATAAACATATGCTGCGATGGCTTGACCGACGGCAAAGGCAACGGTCGAAAGACTCCAAGCCGTTTTATTGAGAGAGCTATCCGATTTTGTAAGTTCATGGATGGAGCCAGCGATGACGGAGACGACACCAGGGACGGTCGCGCCAACGATTAACGCCGACGCATAAAGGGTTGGCAGGCTATGATCTACAAGCAGCATGCCTATGGATATGAACATGGCCAACAGCAGTATATGCAAGGCGTATCGGAACCCAATCCATCCTGCCAGCGCACCCACTGATAGAGGCCCAACCATAGCGCCCAGTCCAAAGGCAATCCAAATCTGTCCGCCAACACCAAGGCCAAGATTAAGATCACGTGCGACATAATCGACCAAAAACACCATGTGCGCTGTCAGTGCCATGGCGACAAACCCATAGCATACATAAAGGCTATTCAAAGGGAGTGTGAAGGCATGGTTGATCATAGAAATTTGTACTGTTGATGGGACTGTTTGCGATTGAACATCGCGAGGCCAAAATGGATATACGATGACCGTAAGAACGAGGCTGATCGCGCCTAAAATTATCCAAGTTTCGGTCAGGCCAATTTCAACGAGAAACGGCACCAGCAGTCCGCTGAGTGCTATGCCACTGCCGACGCCCGTGAACATCAGGCCGCTCGCCAGACCTAAGCGATGGCTTGGGACGCGGGGCAATATCAATGTTGCTGCCAGAACCATAACAACGCCGCCACAATACCCAGAGACTAAGCGCCAAACGAAATACCACATGAATGAGACCGGAAACATGGACGCAAACAAAGAGGCACTGACGATCAACATCACGAGCCCTAAGAGATGATGATGTGCGATGCGGTTGCCAATCCACTTGCCACTGATGGCGCCGATCAGATACCCCGCTAAGTTGGCAGCACCTAAATATGTCGCATCAGAGGCGGAGAACCATTCTTCTTTGATCAGGGCAGGGATCAGCGGAGAGTAGGCAAACCGCGCAATGCCGATGGATACGAAATAAGCTGCGAGCGCAGCAAATGTCGCTGAAATCCATGGTTTATCGGCACTATCTGTTTGGTTTTCCATGATGATCGGATCTATTACTCGGAAGGTTCAGCGACAATCAATAAACGGGTTGTTAGGTCTTGGCGAATTCGAAAAATTATTATGAGGATTACAAAATTTAATGCATGGATAGCTGTACGGTCATATTGTTCACGAAATTATTCAGATAGAGGTGACGGTAGATGTTTGTCCTGAACAGCACGTTGGAGAAAGATAGCTCCCCACTGATGGAAACGGATCTTTGTCTGATTCGTTTGATCAATGATGCACGTTACCCATGGGTTCTTGTGGTTCCTAAAATACCCGACGTCTCTGAATTACATGACTTAACCGATGAAGATTATGCCGAGGTTATGGCTTTAGCGCGCAAGTTGGGTAAGGTTCTTAAGGTTGGCTTTGATGCTGATAAAATCAATACAGCGGCCATCGGGAATATGGTGCCACAGTTGCACGTTCATATCGTTGCGCGTCATCGAGATGATGCAGCCTGGCCAGCCCCTGTTTGGGGTGTTGGCGACATGGAACCGCTATCCGGTCACGAATGCTCCCTTCGCTCTAAGATCATTAAAGACGCAATGAGTGCTTTGGCTTAACAACTTATTGCGGGTTCAGGGGCAAACAAATCGCATGGATTTTATGGGCGTCGCTGTCGGTGTCACTGGTAACATACCCCTCATGGGCCTCGGCAATGGCACGGATAAGGGTGATGCTTCGTTCCAAAATTTGATCATCACGAAAACGGAGCTTTTGCATTGTGGGATCAAGGGGGGCTGTTGAGAGGACAGACACAATTCGAACAGATACGTAAGGTGTTGATCCATCGTTAATGATGGACGTTTCGATATCGACGGTTTGTCCGCGCGGTGTTTTAGAAATAATGCCTTCGATCAATTTTCTGATGGCTTGGGCCAATCTGTCGGTGTCGGCTAAAACCAAGCTGTTCTTGGCACCCCACTTTCTGCGCAACTCAACACCTCGGCGCGATGCGACATCGTTTCCCACTCGGCAAACGGCATCCACGATTGCTTCTAAATCGATCGGCACGAGCGTGCCAAGCGATATGGCAACGCCATGTTCGGCCAAAGCTGAATCCACGCGTTCGTTTAACGAGTTCAATAGATGCGAAGCTGCCTTTCCAATATCGCGCGCATATTCTGCATAGCCGATGGGCTGAACGGGGCCCAATGCCTCGTCTGCGATCATTTCTGAGAACCCGATGATTGCTGTTAATGGCGTACGAACTTCATGGCTCAGTTCATGCAGGAGATTGATAAGGGGTTCACCGGAAACAGGCCCGGACGCAGAACCTTCATTTTGGTTTTTATTTCCTACAGAACCTGAGAGCGCTAATTTGGCCTTACACTCCAAAACGAATTCATGCACGACGTCTGCAATGGATGATGAAATAGTGATAAGGCGTCGTCGTTTGTCATCGCTATCGCTGACTTTTCGAATCCCGCCTCTACGCTCAAGTTCCGCAAGTCCGCTAATCGCCGTGCCCTTAGAGATGGACACGGATAAGTAGATATCACTCACGCTGGGTTGGATGCCTTCAAGGTGGCACTGGATGAGGTAAAATAAGATGTCCCAGGTCGAGCGGTTGAACGCATCTGGCTCCCGATCGACATTAGGGCACCTCTAAAAATAC
>DGNZ01000090.1 GCA_002389175.1 Rhodospirillaceae bacterium UBA4479
CTTGGCGACCATCGACATCAATCGTTGCGACACGGTAGCCCATCGTCATCAGACCAACAGCGATATGTATGGCGGTCGTGGATTTACCACTTCCGCCCTTTTCGTTACCGATTACAATCGTGTGTGCACTACGTGAATTGTTCATGGTGTAGACCCAACGCCTTAGGGGCGACGCATCCAAACAGCTGTATCGTGGAACGCAGCACCACCGTTTGGAACAACACGATCCGCGCTGACCAATGCATTTATGCCGACACCGGATTTGAAATACTTGTTCGGCCAAATCCCTTCGACCACGACAGTACTGCTTTGCACGCCATCAAAACTGCGCGCCCTGACTGTCACTTGGCCGAGATCGTTACCGATCATGACTTCATCCCCTTCTTCGAGCCCAAGCGCAACCAGCGTATCCGGATGGATCATCGCAGTTGGCTCTCCCTCTTTCTTTAATGATGAGGGAGATTGCGTAAAGGAGGTATTAAGAAAGCGTCGCGCCGGAGCAGCCACTAGACGATACGGTTTATCATCGGTCGCATTATCGATGACATTAAGATGGTCAGGCAATGACGACATCTCGGCAAAATCCGCGCCGATATCTGCCCAATCAGGCTTGAACCTGAACTTGCCATCCGGGAACCCAAAACCATTCAGGAAATGCGCATCGTCAAACGGTGCAGAACAATCAATCCACCCCATCGCATGGGTTTCGTCTGCGCCAGGATGACCTGTGGCGCGTAACGTACGGTCAATCAACGTCCATGCATCCAGTGTGAACAATTCGTGGTCAGAGCCTAATCGTCGCGCCAATGCGGACAACGTTTCAACATTCGAGCGTGCATCGGCCAAAGGCTCTATAATCTTTTTACCGACCTGTATGTAAGAATGTCCACTGCCCTTATAAAGATCGTCGTGCTCCAAAAACATGGTTGCTGGCAGCACGATATCTGCAAGTTGAGCTGTTCCAGTCATAAACTGTTCGTGGACGCAGACGAATAAATCATCGCGCATCATGCCTTCGATAACGGCATGTGTCTCAGGTGCGACCTCAACCGGGTTGACGTTTTGAACAATCATGGCCGTGACGGGCGGGCCGCCCAATAGGCTCTTTTTTTCGTTCAAAAGAATGGGACCAATTCTCGACATATCTAAGGCACGGATGGATGGATCAAACCGATCCATTGCATTGACCAAATTTTGATCAACTTGATAAAGATGTCTGTTTGAATGAAGTGCTCCGCCACCTTCGTATTTCCATTTGCCGCCAACCGCAGGCAAACATGACACGGTATGCATATTCGCTGAACCGTTCCGAGAGCGGGAAAAGCCGTATCCGACACGAATATAGGCGCGATCCGTCTCACCATAGGTCTTGGCAAATGATTCGATCTCTTCGACGCTAAGGCCTGTGATTTCTGCCGCCCACATCGGTGTTTTATCTTTTAGGTGTGCTTCTAATTCGTCAGGGACGTCGGTGTATTTGGCCATGTAATCTCGATCCGCATATCCATCACGAAACATCACATGCATGATGGCACACGCGAGCGCACCATCCGTTCCTGGATTCAAACACAGATGGACATCGGCCTGTTGCGCTGTTGGCGTTCGATACGGATCGACGACATATAATTTTGCACCCCGGGCTTTTCGCGCCTTGGTGATGTGGGCCATGACATTGACCTGGGTCGATACAGGATTTCCGCCCCAGACCACAACCATGTCCGATACAGCCATCTCTCGTGAATCAGCACCGATGACTTTTCCAAACCCAGCCATCCACCCTGATACCGCTGCTGTCGTACAGATCGTTGAATCTTGGCGGGAATAGCCTAGGGCATTGCGAAAGCCGATAATGATATCGCGCTGAATAAGTCCCATCGTGCCTGCAAAATCATATGGCCATATGGTTTGCTTGCCGAATTTTTGTTCGGCTTTTGTAAATGCTTCGGCAACCTCGTCGAGGGCTGCATCCCAAGAAATTTCCTCGAACGTCCCCTCACCCTTGTTGCCCACCCGGCGGAGCGGTTGCGTCAGGCGATTTGGGCTATGGATACGTTCCCGGTAAGCTGCGACCTTGGCGCAAATCACACCGGAAGTGTAATCGTTTAGAACGTTACCTCGGACTTTACCGATGGTGTCTGGGGATAGCTGCTCAACTTCGATCGCGCACGTTGATGGACAGTCGTGCGGACAGACTGTGCGTTGCCATTTATCGTTGTCATCTAATGGGGCCATGCAGAAACACTAATATCAGCAAAACCGGCAAGCAAGGCACGACGGTTATTCGGTGATGATGCGTTTATCTGGATGGAAGGCATTAAAAACGAATGCAAAGGTAACATCATAAACCGTATCTACGCCGCTGCGTTGAGCGACGACGTTGCCGACGTCCTGCCCTTCACTGATTTTCGATGTATCGAGCGCTGAGTTTTGCCCGCTCGACCAAGTGATTTTTAAGTCACCATCTGTGACCGTGCCCTTTTGACGCAGTAATTCCAGGCTCCAGGCCTTTTGGTCTATCACGACAATACGTGCCATGGGGTTGATGTAGTCCGGTAAATCACCCTCAAACAATGGATAGGGTCGGTCTTGTTGATCATAAGCCAAGTATGGATTTCGACCATAATTACGTTGATCAGGCCTATTGGGGACGAGCACTTCTCCCCCCGGTGCGCGTTTAATAAAATTCTCATATGATTCGAGGCGTTCAGGAATCACCTTCAGTGTTTCACCCGTATATTTACCGATCAGGCCTTCACCTAAAAACTGCTGCCACCAGGTTTCTGTTTGGCGGTCATACATCACCAAATCTGATTTTCGAAGTTTGCCTGTGGTACCAAAGCTGAGAACGTGTCCATCAAAACGTCGGTCGAACACCACACCTGAATTGCACAGGGGGCAGTATGTTACTGCCACAGGCACGCCGCCAATCGTGTCGTTGACGATTTCATGCCACATCAGGATTCGCAACGGATAGGCTCGTGCCTTGCCATTCAGAATTAAACCGATCACAGGCTCTGTCGCTTTGAGGTCTGTAATATCTGCAATAGTCTTAAAGATTGGATCATCAATGGATGGGATGCCATCACGCGGTGGGCCACCCGAAATGATGTCAGAAAATGGGATGCTTTTGGTGGTGAAATCGGTCTTTGGGAATTGGAATTCCCAACTCGATGGCACGCTTTCGCTCCAGGCGGGCAATGCCATAACACCGATTACCGCTAAAGCGGATGAAAACACCCCGAGTTTAGAAAATGTTCTTCTATCCATTGTTTCAGGATATCTGTCTCAAATATGAGTTCAACAAACGAAAGATCACATAACTGTGAGCGCTGTTCTTGACCCAGGATGACTGGGAACCGAAACTGCGAAG
>DGNZ01000059.1 GCA_002389175.1 Rhodospirillaceae bacterium UBA4479
AGCTGCGACACCTTTGTGCGTGTTGCGCTGGCGGCTCCAGCCGTTAAACGCGACCTCACCAGCAGGTGCATTAAGGCGTTCGCGCATACCACCGATGTCGCCACCCGAACAAAAGCCCTTTCCCGCACCCGTCAGGATGACGGCACGCACCGACGTGTCCGATGCTGCAATGTCGAACGCCACAATCAGTTCAGCGCGCATTTGATCGTTGATTGCGTTACGCACATCCGGTCGGTTCAGCGTAATCGTAAGAACACCATTCTGTGCCGATGTCTCGATATACTCATACGTCGTCGTGGTAGCGTTCATGGCGTTTGTTTCCTTTTCGTATTTATCGTTGTCGCGCCGCGGCAAGTATGCTGGCGCCGAATTTCAATTCAGACCGCAACCAATGGCGCTGCGCCTGGCAGAGTTGTGCCATTTAAGATGGTCTGGCGAAGATCGTTAAGTGCGCCTTTGTGCAGGACAGAACCGGCGAGTTCATCAAACTTTGTGATCAGTTCCTCATCCGATAACGGATCTTCGGGATCGCCTTTTCGGGTTTTCTGGAAATGCGTAATCTCTTGCCCGTCACAGAGACGTACAGCAATTTTAGCCATGCGTTTGCCTGGGTATGCAGAGGTGAGTTCTATGTCCTCAGTTACAGATACTTTACGCATGAAGGCCCTGATATCGGGACGTTCAAGAATGTCGGGCTCGAACGCGCCAAGGCGGACCGCGCCTGTCAGTGCTTGAGCGGCGATACAATATTGTGCACTGAACCTGGCCTCCTGCGCGGTTTTTGGGTCCGGGCGATTGCACATCGTTTCAGTTGCGCCATATCCGGCAACGTGGATCGCCGCAATGTCGTCGGGCGAGAGTGCGTTTTCTGCAAATAGATACTTCAACCCATCGAGCGCCGGGAAGATGTGCCCGCAGCATCCATGATTCTTGATCGTCATGTGTGAAATCGGCGCCCAAACACCGATCCTATCGAGGGCCAATTCCCAATTGCCGGAGGAGACGCTGGTCGCTGCTGCATACCCCTTGGCGCCATCCAGGCTATCGATGGAACCCGTCACCCCGTTTGCGGCCGCAAGGGCGGCCAATATACCGGCGTCGGCGGCATGCCCTGGATGCAGTGCTTTGGCCATACCTTCGCCTTGAAGGTTCTGTTGGTGCCCGCCTGCAAAGCTTGTGGCGAGGGCGATTGCATGGGTAATGGCCCGTTCTTCGCAATCTAAAATCATCGCAGCCGCTACGGCGGATCCGATTGTTCCCACCGTTGCTGTGGTATGCCAAAACGTATAATGGCTCGGTTGAATGGCCAACGCGATCCGGCAACCGATCTCATAACCAGCAATGATCGCACGGTGAAATTGTTCTAGCGACACCTGCCGATCTTGTGCGAGTGCAAGTGCAGCCGCGATGGTCGAAGTGCCAGGATGATATCCGCCGTCTTTGAAGATATCATCAAATTCGACGATATGGCTGGCGGTTGCGTTCAATAACGCGGCCGTTCGGGCATCGCCCATTTTTCCATCGACATAACTAACAGCGTTGCCCGGCCCGCGCCCTGGCCCCATCGCCTCAGCTAAGTTCGTGGCCGGGGACAGAAGACAACCGGGAAGAGTTGTCGCGAACCAATCCAGCACGGCCCGGCGGGTGGACCATTCGATGTCGTCTGACAACGCCCGCTGGCGCCAGTCGGCTGCGACTTTGGCAAGGGTCAACAAAGGGTTGCTCATTTTCATCCTCTCTCGTCTCAGCCGAAAGATACGGCGGGACGATCGCGTTACTTGATCGCGCCGGCCTCGGCCATGGCAGCGATTTCAACTGCGCTGTACCCGAGCTCTTGCAAAATATCGTGCGTTTGTGCGCCGACCGGTTGTGGAGGCATGGTGATTTTCGATGGACTGTCTGCCATATGAAATGCCACCACCGGCACCGTCAGTCCGTTGGCTGGACTGTCAGGCGCCACGTGCTTATGCAAAACTTGACGCGTGGCGATCTGTGGATCGTTAATTGCTTCTTCCATGCGGCGAATTCGTGCCGCAGGAATGCGTCTTTCATTTAAAAACTGTTCCCAGTAATCCGCTGGCTTTTGCGCAATGATTTCCCGCAGGGCCGCCTCTTCTTCCGCGTGGCCATCCAGGCGCTGATTGTTGTCCGTTTTGACCAAATCGCCGCGGTCCAGAGCTTCCCAGAGAAGGCGTTGCTGTCGGATATTTGACGCCGCAATCATCAATGGCTGATCCGATGCCTCATAACAGCCGATGGTGGCGAAGGGAAATCTGTTACCTTTTGGTTCTGGATGCTTGCCGTTCCAAGTGAATCCGGCAAGGTGAGAACTACAGAGGATCAACGCTACGTCGAGCATAGACACATCGACAAACTGGCCTTTCCCGCCGTTCCGTTCCCGTTGAAGAAGGGCTGCAGTAATTGCAAAGGCCGCAGTGGTGCCAGTAGCATAGTCGACGACCGGGGCGCCGGTTTTCAAAGGGCGCCCGTCATCAATGTGGGACGTCATCGCCATCATGCCCGAG
>DGNZ01000092.1 GCA_002389175.1 Rhodospirillaceae bacterium UBA4479
CCAGCCCGTCATCGAAAAATACTTAGAAAAGCTATTTACGATGACGGCGTCCGGCCCGAATTTGGCGACGGTTTCAGCCGGTTCATCATATGTGATCCCATGATAAATCTCGTCAGAGATCATCCTGATCCGTTTATCGGCGCAATAATCATAGAGTGCCTTCAGGCCTTGAGCATCAATCATGGTCCCTGTCGGATTAGATGGGCTTGCAATGATCAGTCCATCAAGTGATCCATCAATGGCGTTGATCAATTCTGTTGTCGGTTGAAAATTGGTTTCAGGTCCAACCAGAATTTCCACCACTTCAATACCCAGGGCCGTCAAAATATTGCGATAGGCAGGGTATCCCGGCGATGCCAATGCGACCCTGTCGCCAGCGTCAAACGCTGCCAAGAATCCAAGGATAAACGCCCCACTTGAACCTGTGGTCACTACGATTTGCTCGACGGGCACGTCGACATCATACATGCGCCGATAGTGCCCCTGTATCGCAACGCGCAGTGCCATCAGCCCAAAGGCATCCGTGTAACCCATCCTGTCTTGATGCATTGTATTTGAAATTGCATCGAGCACCCCGCTCGGTGCGCCCGTTCCCGGTTGCCCGACTTCCATGTGCAGAACGGTCTCCCCGGCAGCTTCGCGCTCAAAAGTTGCGCGCATCACGTCCATCACGATGAACGGTGGGACTTGTCCCCGCTTCGACACCTTTAGTGGCATGGATTAATTTCCGCCCAACGCGATGCCATGGCCACGTGGATCAGAAGCACTGAGACACAGCATGCCCTCGTTATTTGGCACACCTGTAGGGCAATACACAGCCGCAACACTACCAATTGACTTCGTCAACGCGACAGTGTGGCCTTTTTTCTTGAGTGCCTCTATGCGCTCTTTCGGCATGTCCGCTTCGACAAAAACTTTATCGGGTGTTCCTGCATAATGGACCCGGGGTACCTTCATCGCTTCACGAAGAGACAATGGTCCGGCGGCTGCCCGCGCAATAACATTGATCATAGATGTCGGTGCCGTTACACCGCCCGTTGAAGCTGCCGCCATATAAGCGTGTTTGTGGTACTCACTCGTTAGCAAAGCGGGGCCAAGCGGTGTGTACGTACGTCCGCGATCATCAGGAGCTGCTGCCAGCATAAAGCCAAACCCTGGGACCATTTTTCCGGTACCAAAAATATTGTTCAGGGTCAGGGTGCATGCAACAGCACCGCCGAATGTGTCCATCACTGCAAAACTAACGGCAGCAGGGGTTTCAGGCCAATTAATAGGATTGCTGGTCAACTGATTGAGCGGGATCACCGCATCATCATCAATCCGATCCTCGACATCATCCAAATAATCTTTTTGAACAAATTGGGCGGCATCCGTGCCATAGGTGCCATCAGGCTTCATGTTCTTCATCCTATTAACGAAAGCGACCTTGGCTGCCTCAGCCAATAAGTGTTCTCTTTCATCAGGATCAGCAAATTCAAAGCGTTTATCGTGCATCAAAATCGCCATCATTTCAGCAGCGACGGCTCCACCTGCAGCGGGTGGGCCAGCGAAATGCCAAACTGTATTCTTTTCCCATGGAAAGGAAATCGGGGCCCTGAACGCAGGTCGGTAATTGCGAAGTTCTTCTATCGTCAAACTGCCGCCAGCTAATTGCACAGCTTCAACAAGACGTTGTGCCTCGGGGCCACCATAAAACTGACCCACACCACGTAGTCGAATCCGTCCTAACGCGGCAGCAAGGTCTGGTTGCCTCAACGCATCCCCTTCGCCGACGATCTTGCCATCTTGGCGGCGAAAGACGTGCGCTGCAGCTTTATCACGTATCAAAGGGTCCGCGACTTTGCCTAGATCCGTAGCGAAAGCACGCGAAACTTGAAATCCGAAACGCGCCAAATTCTCAGAGGGGGCAACTACCTGCTCCCACTTTAAAGTGCCATATTTGGAATGCATTAAGAAAATACCACGCGGCATCGCCGGTATCGCAGAAGGACGGGACGCTCCACCACTGGGAACTTGTGCCGCACGAGGCAAGAAATCGACAACATCTGGAATGTCGCCGCGATTGTCTCTGACGATGCACATCCCACCACCAGCCAAACTTGCAGCCGAGGGCATGGTTGCCGTTAATGCGAATGCTATCGCAGTCGCCGCATCCGCAGCAGTGCCACCCGCAGATAAGATGTCCCTAGCTACAATGGCTGATTGTGGTTCTTGAACAGAAATCACACCCAATGCACCTGAAACGAAGCCAATGGTGCCTCTTCTGACCTCAGGTTCATCATCGAATGGATTGGAACATCCCGCCGTCAAAAGAATTGCCAATGACAAAGCAGTAATTTGACGCCACCGATGGCGCTGACTACGCTTGGGTAACTCAATAAAAATCGGATGCACTTTGAAACGTTTTTTTATCTTTTGCATGTGCTGCGCCATTGTTGCCATGTTTACGAGCAAGCCTGTTGATGCCCAGGGTCTGCCGTTAATCCGCGATGCGGAAATTGAAGATACCATCCGTCGCATGTCTACGCCACTTTTCCAAGCGGCAGGTCTCGCGCCATCCTCAGTTTCTATTCATCTCGTTGCTGACAAATCATTAAATGCATTTGTTGCTGATGGACAACGTATGTTCGTCCATACGGGGTTACTCATGCGTGCGAACACTGCCAGCCAAGTGATTGGGGTGATTGCGCACGAAACAGGTCACATATCTGGTGGCCACCTTAGCCGCTTTGGCCGAGCTGGTCAGCAAGGCCTGGCAACATCAGTGATCGCAACCGTACTGGGAGCAGCCACCGCTATTGGAACCGGACGTCCTGACGTTGGCGGTGCAATCATCGCCGGTGGCCAGCAATTGGCACAACGAAATTTCTTTAGTTTCACGCGCTCTCAAGAAGGTTCTGCTGATCAAGCCGCTCTTTCCTTATTAGATGCCACAGGGCAATCAGCCCGCGGGTTATTAGCGTTCATGGGCATCCTCGAAAACCAGGAATTGCTGATCTCCAACAACAAAGACCCGTACGTCAGAACCCACCCGTTATCATCTGATCGAATTCAAGCCATAGAAGCGCATATCGCCAAATCACCAAAAAGCGACATCGCAACGCCACCAGATATGGAATTGAGATTTCAGCGGGCGAAAGCAAAATTAGTTGGTTATTTTGAGCCCCCAAGTATTACGTTCAGAGTTTATCCGGATACGGATCAATCGATACCAGCACGGTTCGCTCGTGCATTTGCATATTCCCAAGTTTCCGATAAAGACAAAGCCTTAGCGACATTGGATGGCCTGTTAAAAGACATTCCAGATGACCCATATATTCTGGAACTAAAGGCCCAGGTCTTATTCGAAAGCGGCGATGTCGCGGGGGCATTAGTTCCCTTTAATCGCGCGGTTAACATTATACCTGAAGAACCTTTGATCCGGTTCGAGTATGCCCGTGCCCTGATTGAAAGCCCTGCCTCGGGCGATTTAGAAAATGCAGTTGAGCAACTAAAATTTGCCTTGTCGCGAGAACCCAAATTTGCCTCCGGATGGCGTAATCTGGGGATTGCTTACGGTCGCTTGGGTGACAAAGGCCGTAGCTCTATCGCACTTGCCGAAGAAGCTATCCTTAAAGGTGATTTCGCCGCAGTTAATTATCACGCAGGACGGGCTGCAGAGATATTCCCTCGCGGTTCCAGGGAATGGTTACAGGCGGAGGACTTATTGCTCGCCGCTAAGAACACCAAAAAGTGATATCCAACCAACGAGCACGAATGCCTTTTCGACGGAATGTTTTGCTCCTCGTACTCACGATCATGACTGGGTGCGCTAAAACACCTGATCTTGTCGGAATTGGTGGGGCATACAACATCATTGGCCCTGATCACGATCTGGCGGTGGCTCTCCGCGCGGGTCAGCCCCCGATCCATTGGCACCTAAAAGGCGAACCCGGCGCTGATGCGTTGTCGGTGAGCGAGGCGGAAAATGTTCCAGGTTTAACCGTGCGCGCCGGTTCAACCGATTATTGGTTTGTGCGAGAACTTCATGCATCATTATTGGCAACGCCTTACCTGAGTTGGTCATGGTTTTCCAATCCACCAACTAAAGGGACGCATCCCATTCGACTGGTGATTGGGTTTGCAGATTTAGACAGCCCCCAAAAAGCATCGTGGTGGTCGAATATGTCATCAGACTTACCCCTTGCCGACAGGGTCGTTGCTATTGAATGGGCAGAAACAGCATTGGGGCGGGGAACCGTCCTTGGCCCGACACAAAGCCCCAACAATTATTCATACGCCCGCTATATCGCACGGGGCGGGAATGAATTTGGCAATCGGTGGTGGACTGACAATGTCGACCTGTCGTTACTCCATCGACAATTGTGGCCTCAACATTCCATCAAAAATGCAGAAATTCGGTTCATCGGCATCTGGGCCAGTTCCACTAAACAATCTGCACGCATGTATCTCGCAAATCTACGATTGTTTCGTTAGATGTTGCCCACATAACACCACGATCAGGGCTTGCTCCAAGCGTACTGGATCATCATCATGCAACAAAACCAATCACTTACTGGATAGCAGCTATGTTTAGGTTTCTCTCGATAACGTTTGGCATCGCAATCATCTTTGCGGCCAGTATATTCACCAACCTGAGCATCGCATCCGCCGATGAAAAGCAGGCATTATCCAAAGCTGAAGAACTTCAAGTTGAAAAGCTGATCGAGCGTTATCTTGATGAAAACCCCGAAGCAGTCGTACGTGCGTTTCAAAAATACCAACAACAACAAGAAGAAGCGCAACAATTGCGACAAAGGGAAAGCCTATCCGGGCTTCGTGATCTTTTAGAGAATGCTGACTCGTCCCCCGTAAGAGGAAATCCAAAGGGAGATGTCACGCTGGTTGAGTTCTTTGATTATCGATGTGGATATTGCAAACGTGTCCACGGGACGGTCACCGACGCCGTGGAATCTGACGGAAACGTGCGCTTAGTATACAAAGAATTTCCCATCTTAGGACCTGACTCTGTCTTTGCCTCGCGGGTATCCCTTGGGGTGTTCTTCACACACCCCCTGAAATACCCAGCGTTCCATGACGCAATGATGACGGCCCGCGGCCAACTCAGCCAGGCACGCGTGATGTCGATCGCCAAAGGTATGGGGCTCACACCCGAAGAGGTTGCCGCCGCAATGAAAGACCCACGTGTCGACGAAGAAATTCAACGCAATATGCAGTTGGCACAAAGCCTTGGCATCAATGGTACACCTGGGTTTGTGATTGGGAGCGAGATCGTCCCTGGTGCTGTCGATGAAGATGCTTTGAAAGAACTCATCGCGAAGGCGCGCCAAGGCTAAACCTTCAATTGGGAATTAACCGCCTTGGCCCGGAAGTTTGAAACTCGGCTCTGGTGCAGCCACGTCCGAAGCGACTGGCTGGAGCATATATTTAAATCCATCGGCTCGTTCGACCAGCATCAGCAAATTCGCCGAACCTGATTTCTTGGCAGCCGCATATGCTTTTAAAAATTGATCTGGTTTCCAAACGGACTTTTGATTGATTTGCGTCACGACATCCCCACGACGAAGTGGCGTGACACCGGCAAATTGATCGTCAGAAACCGTCACAAGAAGCCCCGTAGAGCCCCACCGAACACCAAGGCGATCTCGTAGTTTTGGTGTCAACGCTGCAAGGGTCAGTCCCAGTTCCGGCTGCGCGGCGAACGCATTTTCGCTTACCGTCCAGGATTCTGGCCACGATGCCAAAGTCATGTTGATAGTTTCTTGTTTCCCAGTGCGCCAAACAATGACATCGATTGCGTCGCCCACATTCCATTTCCCGGAAATCTGAAGCAAGCGTTCAAAAGTATCGATCTCTTTGCCCTGCATACTGACAATCAAGTCACCACGCCGCAGCCCCGCATTAGACGCAGGTCCATCGATACTGATATCTTTGATAAGAACACCGGACGAGCTCTCGTAGCCGAGAGCGGCCGCGATCCGAGCAGAGATACCCTGCACTTGCATCCCCATAAAACCACGTTCTGCCGACGATACAGGTGTCGACGAAAAGACCGCGATTACGATCACTGCCAACGCGATGAAACGGCTGATCCCAGTCAGACAAGACATCGGGTGGTCTGAATTAGCCATGCAAATGCCTCCCAAGCGTTTGCGGATTTAGCTTAACCTAACGATTCCAATAAGTTGGCACAACAATGATATGCCGTTGAGAAAAATTCAGCAGGAAGCATCTGACGCAGGAAGAACATCTTCAAGAACTTGATCCACGATCAAATCGTCAAAAATCATCTCAAAACGCGTGACGATGCCGTTCTCTAGGAATCGGAGGGTGATCTCGAACTCTGGGTTCGATTCCTGTGTATCGAGCCTAAAAAAAGCTAATTGGGCGCGCCACGGCTTGGCGCTCAACAATTTCGGATCGCCATTCAGTTCGTCGGAATTTGCTTTGGCTGGCAAGATGAATGCGGTCACTTTTTGCGGGCCGTCGTTATCCGATCCATCAAAACTCATCGCTTCACCAGCACGTTTTCCAGATTTCGCCAATTCGACCAGCCAATTGGTCAAGCCAACGTAGAAAAAAGTTCCATCGGGCAATGGCATTTCGATTGGTTCCGGGACGACAAATTCGGCCTCAGACGTGCCGTCATCTCGACGGCGCGCTGATCCTTTAAATTCTTCTTTATGTCCATTCGTAACACTACGGCTATCAAACGAGAACGTTTTGCCGTCCAAGCTTTCTTTGGCCTTGAAAGTCATCTCGCGGTTAAGCACGCCACCAGCAACGGTTTCCATACTCATCACGATTTGCTCGTTCACAACCCATCCCTCGCATTTTCGCTCAATTTGAGAGACTGCAGCACCCGATACTCCTGTGAACCGCGACGTCGGGCTTTTGGAAGATAACGACAACTTATAAACGGCTTGATGCGGTGTAACTTCAGCAATCGCTTGCGGCGTCGTGCTTATAACTGCAAGGCCGGTTATGGCGACCAAAAGGCCATGGAATAATCGACGCCGCGTTGGAGTTTTCATCTGACTTCCTTAAGTTCTCGTTCCCTTCACCCTATGCGAACCCCATTCGTGACAAAAGCCAAACTTGCGTTGCCCGATCACAGCCTTTATCCAAAGATGACGTCCGCAAGTATTCCGATAGTCAATCAAACAGGTTTCAGATCGTGCGCGTACTCTCTGTCTTCGGCACCCGCCCAGAAGCCATTAAAATGGCCCCAGTTTTGACCGCACTCAAAGCGTGCGGCGTTGAATCGCGTGTGTGCGTTAGCGCGCAGCACCGAGACATGCTGGATCAACCATTATCGCTTTTTGAAATTGTGCCTGACATTGATTTGGATTTGATGAAACCCAACCAGACACTTCACGGTTTGACGTCCGACGTCTTACTGGGTGTTTCGAATGCCATTGAGGCCGAGAAACCCGACCTGGTTCTTGTGCACGGTGATACGACGACATCTTTTGCCGCTGGCTTGGCTGCATTTTATCAACGCATTCCGGTTGGCCATGTAGAAGCTGGTTTACGTACTGGTGATATATACGCCCCCTTCCCCGAGGAAATGAACCGCAGACTGACGGACCGAATCACATCACTACATTTTGCGCCGACCGATACCGCGCGTGATCATTTGCTGGCAGAAAGCACGTCGCCGGAAACTATTTTTGTGACAGGCAATACGGTCGTTGATGCACTGTTTATGATCCGAGATCGTTTGCAGGATGATAAGACATTCCGTGATGCCGCACGAATTAATGTTCCTGAATTCGATCCAGATCGAAAAATGATCTTGGTAACAGGGCATCGCCGCGAAAACTTTGGCGCGGGCTTTGAAAACATTTGCCATGCCCTTCGTGATCTAGCGATGCGTGATGATGTTGAGATCGTTTATCCCGTTCATCTGAACCCCAATGTTCAAGCGCCGGTCAACGCACTCCTCGATGGATTGCCTAACGTGCACTTGTTGCCGCCCGTGGAATACCCGTGTTTTGTAGACTTAATGACACGATCTTATTTGGTGATTACTGATTCAGGCGGCATCCAAGAAGAAGCCCCATCACTCGGTAAGCCCGTTTTGGTCATGCGCGATGTCACAGAACGCCCAGAAGCGGTTGAAGCGGGTACGGTATTGCTCGTCGGGACTGATCGGGACCGCATTGTTCACGAAGCCACTGTCCTTCTGCAGGACGAACAGGCATATAACCGTATGAGCAAAGCACATAATCCGTATGGTGACGGGCAAGCAGGAATGCGAATAGCCAAAGAGGTTACCAATTATGGCTGTTAAGCACGTATGCGTTCTAGGGCTGGGGTATGTCGGACTGCCGACTGCTGCTGTGCTGGCCAGCCGTGGTATTCAAGTCACGGGCGTCGATACGAACCCAAAAACAGTCGAAACGATCCGTAACGGGAAGCCCCATATCGTCGAACCCGATTTAGACATGATTGTCCATGCTGCCGTTTCGGGAGGAAAGCTTACAGCGAACACAAGCCCTGTAACGGCAGACGCGTTTATACTTGCGGTTCCGACCCCATTTGATGCGGACCGAAAACCAGATTTAAAACATCTGCACGCGGCCACTCATGCAATTGCGGAATTCCTAAAAGCTGGGGATTTAGTCATTGTTGAATCAACAGTGCCAGTCGGCGCCACGGCTCAAGTTGGAGCATGGCTTGCAGATGCACGGCCCGATCTTAAGATGCCATCAAGTGACGCACCATCGGCGGACCATGACATCTGCATTTCGCATAGCCCTGAACGCGTCTTGCCCGGACAAGTTCTGTTAGAGCTAGTTAGAAATGATCGCGTGATTGGCGGCTTAGGGCATGATTGCGCCCAGAAAACAGCGGACCTTTATAGTGCGTTCGTTGAGGGTGAAATGCATCTGACCGACGCGCAAACGGCTGAACTCGTTAAGTTGTCGGAAAATGCTTATCGCGACGTGAACATTGCATTTGCAAATGAACTGGCGAATGTGGCCGAGCCTCTTGGCATCGATGTTCGAGAGGTCGTCGCATTGGCTAACCGACACCCACGGGTCAACATTTTAAACCCGGGGCCAGGTGTTGGCGGGCATTGCATTGCTGTTGATCCGTGGTTCATCGTTGCAACCGATCCAGATAATACGCCGCTTATTCGTACTGCTCGCAACGTGAATGACGGTCGTCCAGCAACGATTGCCGCTCAGATTGCTGATCTAACAAATACCAAAAATGGTGGTGTCATTGCCTGCCTGGGCTTGAGTTACAAAGCTGATATTGATGATCTTCGGGAAAGCCCTTCAATCCATGTTATCGAAGAACTCCGCAAACGCGTTGATAACCAGATTTTGATCATTGAACCGAACATCCGCGCACTTCCTGCATCACTCGATCACCTAGAGAACATATCCTTGGTGACATTAGAAGAATGCCTCAATGATGCGTCAGTTTTGGTGCTTCTGACTGACCACAAAGTGTTCGGCTCGGTATCTGACGATATTTTGAAGACAAAAGATATTCTCGATACACGGGGTGTGTGGCCACGCACGCAATCGATTTAACTAATCGATTAGGCCTCTTTCGTTTCGTCGTCTGTTTTTGGTTTTTCAGATTCCACGTCTTCGGCACTGCGACGTCGCTCGGGGCCGTTATAAGCCGGATCAGCTCGACGTCTGCGATCTGGGCCAAAGTATTCATCTGTTCGAATGTATTGGCGTGGTGAATCCAGGATCATCTTGATCCTTTGATAAATATTTTTCGCCGAGATCGGCTTCGCAAGAAACTCATTCACACCAGCATCGCGCGCCGTCACCACCCGTGTCATCTCGGTATGGCCTGTCAGCATTATGATGGGAACATAAATGTCAGGACTGTTTTCGCTTTTTCGAACTAACTTGGTAAACTGAATCCCGTCCATAGGCTGCATTTGCCAATCACAAATGACGATATCAGCATCAATCGTCTTCATCAGCTTTAATGCACTACTGCCGTCGTCGGCCTCTGTTATATTTCGTATCCCCAAAGCCATAAGGATTGAGCGCACCAACGTTCTCATATGACGATTGTCGTCAATAATGAGAACACTCAGGCGCGTTAAATCGTAATCGGCCATAAATTTTATTTACCAAAGACCCCTAGACATGAATCCGTTGATTATTCGCGTCGTTGGACAAGCGTCAAGCGCGGTGCTTGTCTACTGTCCTCTTTCACTTATGCTGTTCTCAATCAAATCTAATCATCGAGGCAATTATGATTCACCTACACACCTGGGCAACACCGAATGGGCGCAAAGCATCCATTATGCTAGAGGAACTTGGCCTAGAATACGAAGTCCATCCAGTTAACATCTCAAAAGATGAGCAGTTTGAGCCTGATTTTCTCGCTATTGCGCCAAATAATCGGATTCCTGCGATCGTTGACGAAGAAGGACCTGGTGGCGAGCCTTTGAGTATTTTCGAATCAGGCGCCATCTTGGTCTATCTCGCAGAAAAAACCGGCTCCGGTCTATATCCCACTGAACCCGTTGCCCGCGCCAAAGTTATGCAGTGGTTGATGTGGCAGATGGGTGGCCTTGGTCCAATGGTGGGACAAGCGCACCACTTCTTGTTCAATCCAAAAGAAGTCGTTCCTTATGGCCAAAAACGCTATCACAACGAAACCAAGCGGTTATATGGTGTGATGGACAAACAACTTGCCAACAACGAATACTTGGCTGGTGAAAATTATTCTATCGCTGATATTTCCTGCTACCCCTGGATTTCTCGGTTTGAGCGTCATCAAGTCGACCTTAATGAATTTCCGAATGTGAAACGCTGGTTCGACCAAATCTCAGAACGTGAAGCCGTTCAAAAAGGTATGGCCGTACCGTTTGCAAATTAGGCGAGGCAGGCAAGGCCATGTCCCATCTTGAAAGACCCACTGTTAATCGTGTCCGCGACGTGCTGGTCGGTGCTGGCCGCGAGGATACAATTATCGAATTGTCTGATACGGCGCGGTCTGCAGACGACGCCGCTAAATCCGTCGGGTGCGAACTCGGTGCCATCGTCAAATCTTTGGTCTTCACAATCGACAACAGATTCGTCATGGCACTGGTCGCAGGCGATCACAAATGTATCGAAGACAACTTGGCAAACGCACTTAAAATCAAGGGAAGTGTAAGACGACCTCAGGCATCCGAGGTCAAAGCCATTACTGGCTTCAGTATCGGCGGCGTTTCCCCAATTGGTCTTCTCCGGTCCATCCCAACGGTGATTGACGGGTCAATGAACGGTTTGAGCAGGTATACGCTGCGGCTGGGCATCCCCATTGTGTGTTTTCGACGTCTATTAGGGATTTGGTGCGAATGACTAGCGGAATAATTTCCTATGGAATTGCATCGCCAAATTCACCTGAATTTGCCTATTCGCCCTCATTTACGCGATCCAAGACTTTCGCCAAAAAATAGAATGGCCTGATACAACTCTTTGAATCAATTGAGGCTTTTTTGTTCATTCAACTGGATACGCCCACTAAAGAGGCATCCAGTCACCACGCCTTACGATATATCCCAAAAATATTGATGATTATATTTCATGGATGAAGTGAACATTTTTCAGCTTTTCGCTTGAATTGCGTGAGAATGCACGCATCCTAGGGCGCGTAAAATGCTGTAAGCGCTGAGTTTGTCTCGGTGCAATGCTCAGCAGTTACAAATTTTAAAAGCGTACAGGGAGGTTCCTAATGAAAAGACGCGATTTCCTCAAGAAAACCGCAGTTGCCGGCGCAGGTGTTGTTGCCGCATCAACAGTTATTAACAAGCCTGCAATCTCGCAAGGCATCAAGAAAATGGCTGTCGTATCCACGTGGCCTCGGGATTTCCCGGGCTTGGGTACAGGCGCTCAGCGCGTTGCTCAGCGCATCGCAGACGCGACTGAAGGTCGCATCCAAGTTGAATACTTCGCTGCTGGCGAACGTGTTGGTGCCTTCGACTCTTTTGACGAAGTCGCATCTGGTAACGCACAAGCTTATCACGCTGCAGATTACTACTGGAAAGGTAAGCACCCAGGTTGGGGTTACTTCACAGCTGTTCCTTTCGGCTTCACCTACACAGAGATGAATGCCTGGATCCGCTTCGGTGGTGGTCAGGAATTGTGGGACGAACTCGCAGCTGACTTCGGCCTCAAATGTGTGATGTCCGGTAACACCGGTTGTCAGATGGGTGGTTGGTTCCGTAAAGAAATCAACTCCGCAGATGACTTCAAAGGTCTCAAAATGCGTATGCCAGGCCTCGGCGGCGATGTGATCGCCAAGCTTGGTGGCTCACCAGTTTCGATTCCTGGTGGTCAGATTTACGAGAACCTTGTTTCTGGTGCAATCGACGCAACCGAGTGGGTTGGTCCTTGGAACGATAGCTTCATGAAGTTCTATGAAGCTGCCAAGTACTACTACTATCCAGGCTTCCACGAGCCAGGCTCCATGTTGGCGCTTGGTATGAACAAAAAGTTCTGGGACGGTCTTTCCAAGAACGAGCAAGTCATCATTGAATCCGCCGCTGGTATGGAAAACGATATGATGATGGCCGAGTTCAACATGAAATCCGGTAACGCGCTGACCAAGCTCATCAAAGAGCAAGGTGTTCAGTTGCGCCAGTTCTCGGATGATGTTTACGATAGCTTCTTCGAAGCTTCCGAAGAAGTCTTTGAAGGTGTGCGTGCGCACTCTGATCTTGCTAAGAGAATCGACTCCAGCTTCATAGCTGCGCGTAAAGATCTCTCTGGTTGGACGAAGATTTCTGACCAAGCCTATTTGGCTCAACGGAACCGGGTGCTCGGCGCCTAAGTTCTGGCCAATCTTTTGGCATGAATGTTGGGGCGCGAGACTAAAACGTCTCGCGCCCTGCATTCGTTAAAGTCGGCTTTTAAGTTTACCCCTGAAAGAATAAATTAAAAATATCTTGGGGGCGGGGAAGTAAATGTCACAGGGTGCACAAGTTAATGACGATACAGTTGTTAAGGCTCATGTCTCGGCTGAATCGCATGGCCTACTCGTCAGCACAGTTCGGGTTTTCGCACTGTCCATGACGGCATGGGCGTTCATGTTTATCATCAATAATGTTTTGAATTTTTGGTTCGATTGGCCTGGAACATTAAGCATTTTTGGCTCACTCGGCATGTTTGGCCAAGATGCAGCTAAAGACGGCATACCTACTCTTGCTTGGGTACAATTCGCCACTTATGCAGGCACACTCGCCGTCATTTTATTTGCTGTACTACGTTCACCGGACCGCTCCTTACATACAGATTCTGAACTCCTCGGCGGTGTCGCCGGTTACATCATTAGAGCAGCCTTCTGGGCCGTGCTCATGATTGGCCTAGTCGATGGTCTCATCTCTTTCCTTCGCGTTGAAGGTTTCTTGGCAAACATCGTCGGCAGCGGACTCGCCGAAGAATTAGGACGACCAACTTTTCGGGGTCACTTCGTTCACTATCCACTTATTGTTGCGGGCATGGTGATCGCCACCTTCAACCGCAACCTTGGATTTCACTGGCTGGCTCTTCTCATCGTGGCCGCAGAAATCACCATCGTGATCGCACGTTTCGTGTTTTCCTATGAACAAGCCTTCATGGCCGATCTGGTCCGCTTTTGGTACGGCGCATTGTTCCTGTTCGCGAGCCCTTACACGTTGATCAAAGAAGGCCACGTGCGTGTCGATATCATGTACGCAAGCTTCTCCAATCAAGGCAAAGCAATGGCCAATAGCATTGGTTGTACGATTTTGGGCCTGCCATTGTGCTGGACGATCATGACGATGGGCTTGTGGGGTAAAGCGAATGCCATCAATGGCCCACTGTTATCGTTTGAGGTCACACAAAGTGGCTTTGGGCTGTATATCAAATATTTGCTGGCGAGTTTCTTGCTTATTTTTGCTTTAGCCATGCTGGTTCAGTTTATGAGCTATCTTTTGAGCAATGTCGCCACACTTCTACATGAACCTGGTCACGAACAAGACCTAGAAGAACACGCAGCAATTTAAGCGCGGCAAAGGGATCTAAATCATGGAACTGTTTTTTCTTCTCGTCTTGATTGTGATTATGATTGCGGCGCTGGGATCGGGTTTTCCGGTCGCGTTTGCATTGCCAGGCTCAGCGATCATCACAATCGTACTAGCGGCCTCTACAGGTTTTATTTTCGAAGGTAATATTGCCGCCTATTTCGCACACGGTGACCCTATCCAATGGCTCAGTGCAGGAGTAACGAACCTTCGCGGTATTTATTGGGAACCTGAACGTGACACCCTAATTGCTATTCCGTTATTCATCTTCATGGGCATCATGCTCGAACGCTCCAAGATCGCCGAAGATTTGCTCGTCACTATGGGTCAATTGTTTGGCCCAATCCCGGGCGGCATCGGCATTTCGGTTGTCGTTGTGGGCGCGCTTCTTGCCGCAACAACAGGCATCGTTGGTGCGACTGTGGTTGCGATGGGCTTGATCTCATTACCCGTGATGTTACGCGCTAATTATTCCCATGCCCTCGCAACGGGGACGATCAGTGCGTCGGGGACGCTCGGACAAATCATCCCTCCGAGTATCGTCCTGATTATCCTAGCTGACCAATTATCGAACGCCACCGACCAGGCATTGGCCATTCGCACCGCGGACTATAAAGGCGGAACAGGTGAATTTGCGCTGCCTTCAGAATTCGGTATCAACTCATCAAGTGCAGGTGACATGTTCCTGGGCGCATTCTTACCAGGTATGGTGCTTGTTGGCTTGTACATCACATACATTCTTGTGATTGCATTTTTTCGCCCTAAAATGGTACCTCCTGCACCGCATCTAGGTGAATATAACAAGGCCTTTTGGATCAAGGTTGCTGTTGTCTTAATTCCACCCCTCACCCTGATTTTTGCGGTGCTCGGGTCAATTATTATGGGTATCGCAACGGTTAACCAGGCTGGTGCCATCGGCGCTGTCGGAGCGTTGATCATGGCTGGCTATCGTTTAGCAGAAGGCCAGAAGCGTCAGTATATACCTGCACTTTTAGCCATTATTTCATTCGGCATTCTGTTCTTCGCGATCAACACGTTCGATATCAACGTCAAGAATATCGAAAATTCAAACGATTGGCTGGGCATTATAATTGCCTCAATCGGAACGCTTGGTATGGTTGCCTCCGTGATCTGGAGCGGCCGGCGCGTCAACCGCCTGAATGAAACTCTCACGGGCGTGATGATCGAAACAGCGAAGACGACATCTTTGGTCTTCATCATTCTTTTGGGTGCGGCAATGTTGACGGCAGCGTTCCGCGCCTTTGGCGGCGAAGAAATTGTCCGTGACTTCTTGTCCGGCCTACCTGGTGGATTTTACGCTAAATTCATCGTTGTGATGGCTGTGATCTTCATCCTCGGCTTCTTCCTCGACTTTATCGAAATTGCCGTGGTTGTTGTGCCTATCGTCGCACCGATCTTACTTGCTGACCCATCCGCAAACATCTCTGCCGTTTGGCTCGGTGTCATGATTGGGGTCAACATGCAGACTTCATTCTTAACGCCGCCTTTTGGATTTGCGTTGTTCTATCTCAGGGGGGTCGCGCCAAAAGAAGTTCGTACAATTTCCATGTACAAGGGGGTCGTTCCGTTTATCGGCCTGCAACTCTTAGGCCTCGCGATTGTTGGATTCTACCCACCTTTGGTGAACTACCTACCGAATCGGGTTCAATTGACATCTGAGACCGCACCACCACCTGCAAACCCACGCCTGCAGGCATGCTTACAAGATCAGTTATTCCCAGTCTTTGAAGCCACCGAAAGTGAAATACGTTCGGCAATCAGTAATGCGAAGAAGATTGACCTATCAATGTTACCGAGCAATCTGAAAAGCGGCTTTGAAGCATCCTTGAAGTCAGCGGATGCAACATTTGATCGCATCTCGGATGTTAAGACAACGGGGCAGACACGGATAGACTTCGTGCCGAAATTCCAACCGTTACACGCCGAAGCACGTGCCATCCGCATCGATCTTGAATCTCATGAACGTGATATGAAGAGAACCCAAAAGGACCTGGATAAGTACAAGTTTGATGAGAATCCAGATCTTGATGACATTGACCATCTGAATGCTGAATTGCTGCAACTCACCAAGGAACGTGATGACTTGTTGGGCCAAACGCCAGACGGTTGGATCAAAGTTCGCGATGAATATCGTGCACTTGAAAAAGCAGAAAAAACTGCGGTGCGCATGTATCAGCGCACCGTCGATGAAGCTTACGAACAATTACCAAAAATTAGAGGTATCATTGAATCCGTCGATGCACTTGCGGCTCTTGAGGGTGATATTCGCGCTTTAGCCGACGTCATCAAAAACGACGACTTTGATCCAGCAATGGATAAAATCAAAGACGTCGAAAACTTGATCAGTTCAGTCGAAGGTGCGAGCTCTGTTAAATCATCAGTCTCGAAGGCACGACGCGCACTTCGCGGTGATTCACCTGATCGCGAGAAAGGCCTCAAAGAGCTCGATAAAGCACTGGCAAAGCACGCCAAAGAAGTGGCATGGCGCACAATAGCTGCTGAAAAGGTTCTTCCCGCATTGATCGTCTATGATGATGCCATCAAGAACACTATTGGTGCTCGGCTTCAGCCGCGTCTTCAAAAAGATCAAGCTCTCGCCATCGCCGCTTGTCGGTCGAACCACAAAGATATTTCTCTAAGCTTCTGATCATCAACTCCGGCGCCCTGCACCTGCAGGGCGCCGACGAGCTGGCCATCCCCTGCCGGAGGTTTGAACGTGCAAGGCATTACTCTATCTGTGCTCTGGATGAGCGGTGCACTGGCGTCATTCTTATCGATGGCATTGGCAGGACGTGAACTCAGCGCTGAATTAAACACGTTCCAGATTCTTTTCTTCAGAAGCGCCATCGGCGTGCTGATCATCGTCGCGATTTTATCAAAGGCGGGTTGGTATCAAATCAAAACGGATAGATTACCGACACATTTTATTCGAAATATCGCACACTACGTCGGACAGTTTGGCTGGTTCTATGCGATTGCCATTATTCCCCTCGCTCAAGTTTTTGCGATTGAATTCACAATTCCTATTTGGACGGCATTATTGGCACCTTTCCTGCTAGGCGAGCGGGTCACGCCGATGCGTCTGGCTGTCATTGTTATTGGATTCACGGGCATTTTGGTCATTCTACGTCCCGGCATGGTTCCATTTGAAATTGGTGCCATCAGCGCACTTATCGCCGCAATTGGTTATGCGCTTTCGCATACTTTAACAAAGAAACTGACAGCGACTGATTCGCCGCTCGCGGTGATTTTTTATATGACCGTGATTCAACTGCCGATGGGAGCGATACCATCGTTTCTGGATTGGACCACGCCCAGCATGTCCATGTGGCCGTGGCTAATTCTAGTTGGGGTAACAGCACTGAGTGCACACTATTGTATGGCCCGCGCATTCGCCCATGCGGATGCCATTGTGGTTGTCCCGATGGACTTTTTACGTCTGCCACTGGTCGCTGTCATAGGGCTCATATTCTATGGGGAACCGCTGGATCTTTGGGTCTTATTGGGCGCGGCCATCATTTTTGCCGGGATCATCATCAACGTGGTGACAGAGCGAAAGACAAAGTAACTAACTTAAAAATTCGACCTAGCTTTTCGCCTTCTCACTATTTTGTTAGACAGTAACTATGGCTTCTCTAGAAAAACAGTTCGAGCGTGCCGTTGCCGCATACCGCGCAGGCAAATATATCGCCGCGAAAAAAATGATCACAAAGATGGAACGCGAAGTAGGCGCTCATCCGCAAATTTTGCATTTAAAAGCTTTTATCGAGATCGAGGTTGGGACACCGCAAATTGCCCTCAATGCGTTGAACCAGGCGGCAACTCATTTTCCTGATGACGGCAATATTAATAATGCCATGGGCGTTTCGCTGCGCAAATTAGGACGATTTGCCGAGTCTGAAAAAGCCCATCGGCGCGCGATCGACCTTAATCCAAATGATGCTGCCTATCATCAAAACTATGGAAATTTACTCTCTGAATCTGGAAATTTAGAGGGAGCTTTGAATGCCTATAGTCACGCCTTGCAAATTGACCCCACTTTATCTGAAGTCGCCATCTCCTTAGCCGCAGATCTAACCCGGCTTGAGCGGAAGAACGATGCCGTCACTGTATTAGAAACCCAAATTCATCGAGCACCCCATCACATCGGACTACGCCTGCAATTGGCAAATATTGAACATCAATCCGCCAACCTGCCCGATGCATTAAAATGGTACACATCTGTTGCCAAGATCGAACCTGAGAATGCCAGTGCTGCAGGTGGTGTAATGAGTGTAGGTGTACTCCAAGGTAACGTAGAGAAAGCACTTTCGGACTTTGATCGCTGGCAATCTATGCACAGCCGGCCACATGAGTTAGGCGGCAGTTATGTCCATTCGCTCAATTATTCGCCAACTGTCGGTCTTACAGAACTTCGAGCTGCTGCCGAAGAGGTCCGTCCTACATTAAAGGTTTCAGGGCCGCCGCCCACAATTATCAGCGGAAACCGTCCAATAAGAATCGGGATCGTATCGAAAAGATTCGGCATGCATCCTGTGAATTTTTTCTCATCGCCGCTTATCGGCGCGATTGATCGGGATGAGTTTGAGTTTGAACTTTTTGCGTCTCATGTTCCGGACAACGCTGCATCACAGTCAATCAAGACAAAAGCAGTGCACTGGCATGACATTACCCACATGCAACCCGATGAGCGTGTAACATTTATTCGTTCCCGGAACCTGGATGTCGCCATATCCCCCGCAGGGCATAAAGAGTCTGAAATCCTCGATCTCTTTCGCCCACGGATAGCGCCTGTTCAGATCGCCGCTTTTGCTGTGTTTTGCACAACAGGGGTTAAACAAATGGACGGGTTCCTGACTGATAATCACCAAACCCCAAGCGGCGTAGAAAACGGCTATACGGAAGACTTGATCCGCATGCCAAATGGGTATGTATGTTTTCAGCCTTACGATTTTTTCCGCCAATCGGGCCTTCTGAATCAGAGGCTAAATCTATTACGACATTCGGCTCGTTCAACAATCTGGCAAAAATATGCGATGCAACGCTATCGCTATGGTCTTCTATTCTGCATGAGGTCAAAAATTCGGAAATCCTCATCAAGACCCATGCATTAAGTGATAGCGAAACACGTAAAAAGTTTTCTGAGCGGGCTCGTTTAGCGGGCATCGATCCGGACCGCTTAGTTCTTGAGGGGCCGTCTCCTCATGCCGACTTGTTAAAATCTTATTTGCGCGTCGATGTCGCTTTAGACCCGCTCGCATACTCGGGCGGGCTAACGACACTGGAAGCGTTATGGATGGGAACCCCCGTGGTCACCTTGCCTGGGGATACATTTGCCCGGCGGCATTCGCTTAGCCATTTGTCCGTTGCTGGATTACGTGAATGGGTTGCACGTTCACCAGAACACTACGTTCAGATCGCGGCTCAACTTGCAGCGGAAACAGGCGCGCGTGGCGATTTTAGGAAATGGTTGCGAGGTCAAATGGCAGCATCACCAACCAGTGATGCATCCACCTACGCACGCGATTTTTCACAATGCCTTCGAAATTTCATGAATTAGTTCGATGATTCTGATCTGATCCCGGTTCTTCGAAGTAAAATACAGGAGTGATCTTAATCCCTATACCATCGAACTTTAAGGAAACCGGCAAAGATGTTTAGAACTTTTACCCTCAATCGCTTCATGCAGATGTGTGCCCTGCTCCTTGTCGGAGTGACCTTCTCATTCAATGGCGCCAAATCTGACGAAGGCGCATTGTGGGAATCTCTCAAAAGCGGTGACCACTTCGTACTTATTCGCCACGCTCTCGCACCTGGTTTTGGTGATCCGGAAACAATAGATCTGAACGATTGTTCCACCCAACGGAATCTCTCCGAAGAAGGGCGCGAACAAGCCCGCAATATCGGAAAACTATTTCGCACCAATGGAATTACCAAGGCATCAATTATGACCAGCCAATGGTGCCGCTGCCGCGAAACGGCAAACCTCATGGACGTCGGCAACGTAAAGGATATGACGGCACTCAACTCTTTTTTTCAGCGCAGTCAAAACCGTACTCCTCAATTACGTGAGTTCGTGCAGTGGGTACGTACTACCGACCTATCCACCCCAACCGTGTTGGTAACGCACCAAGTTTTCATCTCTGCAGTGACCAATTATGTTCCATCGTCGGGAGAGATTGTTTTCGTGCGGCGCACTGATTCTAATGAACTGCGGGTCATCGGGACCATTGATACCCTTTAGTCATAGAATGGGTCTTCAAATGCAACGACTGTTTGAGTTCAACTCTCGATCTTAACTTGTTCTAACTTAACATGTTTTTTGGCACCAAAGGGCGGTTAAGTTTGGCCCTATGATGATAAGCGAATTCAGTGTGATCTACTCCGTATAAAAATTTTATATAAAAAACCTCGGAGGCTACTAATGACACTTAAAAGACATATGATGTCGCTCGGCTTGGCTGTTGCAGTCAGCATGGGCGCGACAGCTGCCAAGGCAGCAGATGAACTTACGGTTGCGTACTTCCTGGAATGGCCAACGCCAAACCAATTTGCACAAGCAAAAGAAATTTATGAAAAAGAACTGGGCGTCAAAATCAACTGGCGTTCGTTTGATGCGGGTACCGCAATGTCTGCCGCCATGGCATCTGGCGATGTTCAAATCTCATTCAGCCAAGGTATCCCACCATTCGTGGTTGCGACGTCTGCTAGGCAAGATCTACAAGTCGTCGACGTTGCTGTCGCTTACTCAGAAAATGACAACTGCGTTGTTCGGGCGTCTTTAGAAATCGACAAAATGAACGCCAAGGAATTGAACGGCAAACAAGTCGCTGTTCCACTTGGCACAGCTGCACATTACGGCTTCTTGAAGCAAATGGACCATTTCGGCGTCGATACGTCGACCATGAAAATCGTCGACATGGCCCCGCCTGATGGTGCTGCTGCATTCGCTAACGGCAGCCTCGACATGGTTTGCGGTTGGGGTGGAGCACTCCGTCGCATGAAAGAACACGGCAATGTATTACTGACAGGTGCTGAAAAAGAAGCTCTCGGCATTCAAGTTTTTGACGCCACAACGGTTTCGACTGGCTGGGCCAAAGAAAACGCAGACTTGCTTTCTAAGTTCCTCAAAGTCACCGCTGACATGAATGCTCAGTACGCTGGAGGCGGCATGAATGATATGATGCCTGTCATCGCAAAAGCGGCGGGTATGGATATCGACGCAACCAAGGCTACATTGGCTGGATTTGTATTCCCTACAATCGAAGAACAACTCAGCGACAAATGGCTGGGTGGTGGCACTCAGAAATTCCTGAAAGAAGTCGCAGACTTCTTTGTGAAACAGGGAACGATTGATAAGGCCCGCCCTTCATACGAAGGGGCCGTGGACGCCAGTTACCTAAAAGCTGCATCTAAGATGTAAGTTGCGGTTCGGCCGCTCAGGAAACTGAGCGGCCGATTTACTATTGGCATAAAGCCAAGACAAAATACCCAACGGCGGCTTTTAGGGGGATTTAAAACCGTGACAGGATTACTCATTGATGACATTTCAATGCGGTTCGAGTTGCCGAATGGCAGCGCGGTCCAGGCATTGCAGAATGTGACTCTCGATCTCAAAGAAGGCGAGATCATGGCTGTGCTCGGCCCATCGGGCTGCGGCAAGACAACACTTCTGAATATCGTAGCAGGGTTTCTGGCACCCACCGATGGACGGGTGGTGCTAAACGGTCATGATGTGGCTGGCCCCGCACCAGAACGCGGCATGGTTTTCCAAAAAGGTGCCTTGTTTGAATGGATGGATGTTCGAAAGAACGTCAGCTTTGGTCCCGACATGAAGGGGATGCCAAAGAAAGAGACCGACGAGATTGTTGACCATCTTCTCAATACCGTTGGCTTGGGCGAGTTCAAAGACAAAGCCGTATATGAATTATCTGGCGGGATGCAGCAACGTGTCGCTTTAGCGCGATGCTTAGCCAACGAACCCGATGTCATCCTGATGGATGAGCCTTTGGGTGCTTTGGATGCATTGACCCGTGAAAAAATGCAGGGGCTGGTTCTCAATCTTTGGAAAGAAACCGGCAAGACGATCATTTTGATCACACACTCGGTCGAAGAAGCCCTTCTTCTGGGTGAGCGCTTGGTCGTTATGGCGCCAAGACCCGGTCGCATTCACAAAGAATATAATCTTCCATTCGCAGAGCTTGGCGTCGGTGCAGACCTACGTGAAGTCAAAAAGCATGCAGACTTCAACAATGTTCGCGAGGAAATCCTAACGATGATTTGGGATATGGAAGAAGAAATAACGGGTAAAGATATTTAATATGCTAACAGGAATTATAACATTTGTAGTAATTTTTGCAGTCGTTGGATCCATTCTCTATGGAAGAAAATTAGCAAAAACTGAAAAGTTAGATGCTGTTTTTGGTAACCCTGAAAGAGCCAAAGGTGGTGTTCACTGGGTTATTGTTGGTAGTAGTTTCTTGCTGTTAACTTGGCTTTACTATTCTTGGGATATAGCAAAATCAT
>DGNZ01000110.1 GCA_002389175.1 Rhodospirillaceae bacterium UBA4479
CTCTCCCCCATTTCATGAGGGAGAGGGACCCTGTACGAATGTGACCCGATCTTATCCCTCTCCCCTTTTAGGGGGAGAGGTTAGGTGAGGGGGGTGCCGGGACGTTGCAAAACGATCATCGTCACCCTGAACTTGATTCAGGGTCTCATCGACGCGTTGTTACCTATTCCCCAAATACTCACGTACCCGTCTAATGGCTTCGCGGATGTTCTCGGTTGAATTGGCATAGGAAAAACGCACGTAGCCTTCGCCCATGGCACCGAAACTGGTCCCAGCGATGATCGCGACGCCAGTTTCGTTCAATAGATTATCCTGCAGGTCTCGTGCCGACATGCCCGTGCCTTCGATGTTTGGGAATGCATAAAACGCGCCGCCCGGCTCGGTGCACGTAAAGCCCGGTACCTGGTTCAGTTCTGACACAATGACCTGACGGCGTTCTGCAAAGGCCGCCATCATCATGTCCACATCGTCTTGCGGGCCTTCCAACGCGGCTTTGCCCGCCCATTGGGTTGGCGCGTTGACACAGGAATGGCAGTTGATCGCAAGGCGCGTCGCATGATCGACCAGGCCATCCGGCCACACCGCATAACCCAGCCGCCAGCCTGTCATGGCATAGGTCTTGGACCAGCCAT
This sequence comes from Rhodospirillaceae bacterium UBA4479, assembly GCA_002389175.1. GTDB lineage: Bacteria > Pseudomonadota > Alphaproteobacteria > Rhodospirillales > Casp-alpha2 > UBA4479. The sequence continues at coordinate 633 of DGNZ01000110.1, forward strand.
CCAGCATGATGACCCGATCACGAAGGTTTTCGTATTCCAGCATGCTGACGTGTTCGCGCCCGTCATAAAGCATCCGGCTATAAATCTCGTCGGACATGATCGTGACGTGCGGATGATCTTCCAGGCCCGCCGCCAGCTTGTCCATTTCCTCGCGGGGCACAAAACCGCCCGTGGGGTTTGCGGGTGAATTGATGATGATCAGGCTGGTCGCGGGCGTGATCAGCGATAACACCTCGTCGGCCGAGAACGAAAATCCGTTGTCTTCATACAGCGGCATCGGCACGGGTTTCGCGCCCGTGAACTTAATCACCGATTCGTAAATCGGGAATCCCGGGTTGGGATAGATGATTTCTTTGCCCGGTGCGCCGAACATCAGTACGGCAAAGAACATGGTCGGCTTGCCGCCGGGCATCAGCACCACGTTGTCGGGATGCACGGTGCATTTTCGGTATTTCAGAATATCCGCCGAAACGGCTTCGCGCACTTCGGGGATGCCGTTGGCGGGGGTATAGCCGTGATGACCGTCGCGCATCGCCTTAATCGCGGCGTCGACGATGTGTTCCGGGGTTTTAAAGTCGGGCTGACCGATCCCTAAATTGATCACATCCATGCCACCCTGGGCCAATTTATTGGCGCGGGCCAAGACCTCAAATGCGGATTCAGTCCCAAGTCTATTCATTGCTTCGACCAGCTGCGGCATATCTTTCCTCATGGCTTTTGGTTTTTCTTTCGGTGCGGCTGCACGGTCGCTATGCTGCGACGCTAACAAAAGGATGTCACGCATGAACGGAGCCGAAGCCCTCGTCCGCACCCTCGCAGAGTGCGGCGTAGATGTATGTTTCACCAACCCTGGAACGTCAGAAATGCACTTTGTCGCGGCGCTGGATCGCCTGGACAAAATCTATTGTGTGCTGGCCTTACAGGAAAATGTCGCAACAGGGGCTGCCGATGGCTACGCCCGGATGATGGGCCGCCCCGCAGCCACGCTGCTGCACACCGGACCTGGATTCGGCAATGGATTGGCCAATGTCCACAATGCCAAAAAAGCCCGTGTGCCGATGGTCAATATCGTGGGCGAGCATGCGACGTATCACATCAAGCATGATGCGCCGCTGACATCCGATATCGAAGCCATCGTGTCGCCCGTTTCGCATTGGGTGAAAACCAGCATGACAGCGGATGATGTCCCGATTGATGCTGCCAGGGCAGTGGCCGCCGCTGGGCGTTGGCCCGGGCAAATTGCGACACTGATTTTACCTGCCGATTGCGCATGGAATGACACCGTATATCTCGGTGTGCCGATTTTGCCCGATCCTCCGGAAAAAGTGGACCCAGCCGACGTTGATGCCGTTGTGAAGGCGCTTAAATCAGGCAAGAAATCTGTGATCTTCATGACCGGAGAGATTTTGACCGAACCGGGGCTGACGCTGGCGGGCAAAGTGCGCGCGGCGACGGGTGTTGATCTGATGACGCCGACGTCAAACCGCCGGATTGACCGCGGGGTCGGGCGCGTGCCTGTGATGCGCTTGCCCTATGTCGTTGATCTCGCGTTGGAGACATTACAGGACTACGAACAAATCATTCTGCTCGGCACCACCCAGCCTGTCAGCTTCTTTGCGTATCCGAATAAACCAAGCCTGATGGCCCCCGAAGGCTGCGACATCATCAATTTGGCAGGTCCGGAACAGAACACGCTGATGGCCCTGGAACTGCTGGTGGATGCGCTGGATGCAGCTGAACTGACGCCAGAGGTTGCGACCCGCGCTGACCCCATCGATTTTGATGCCATCCAAGGTGAAATCACCCCCGATACCATCGCTGCTGCATTGGCCGCCGTGATGCCCGAAGACGCCATCATTGTGGACGAGAGCATCACCACGGGGCGTGCATTCTTTCCGCAAACCGTCGGCGCACCGCCGCATTCGTGGCTGCAGATCACCGGGGGCGCGATTGGCGATGGTTTGCCGTTGGCCGTGGGCGCTGGAATCGCATGCATCGACCGCAAGGTTATCGTCCTGCAAGCCGATGGCTCCGCGATGTATACAAACCAGGCACTCTGGACCATGGCCCGTGAAGAACTGGACGTGACAATCCTGCTGTTCTCAAACAGGTGTTATCGCATCTTAGAAGGCGAGATGAAGAACGTTGGTGTGGAAGAGCCGGGTCAGGTCGCCAAGGACTTGTTCAGCCTGTCTGACCCAGACATCGACTGGTGTCTGATGGCCAACAGTATGGGCGTGAATGCGGCCAAAGTGACGACCGCAGAAGGCCTTGTCCCCGCGATGGAGACGGCTTTGGAATTCGAAGGCCCATTCCTCGTCGAAATCGAGTTCTAGCAGCGCTTGACGGACCAAGGACGAGGGGCTAGTAGTTCGCGTCCCGGTGACGGATATCCGTTGCTGAGGACTAATGTGGTGGCTGTAGCTCAGTTGGTTAGAGCATCGGCTTGTGGTGCCGAGGGTCGGGGGTTCAAATCCCCTCAGCCACCCCATTTTCTCCCTCAATTGACGCCAATATGAATCGTGGAGCGGTAAATAAATGGACCCGCTAACACAGGGTGTGATCGGGGCGGCATTTCCGCAGGCGATTGCGCGTAAGCCCAAGATCATTGCCGCTGGATTGTTCGGGTTTGCCGCCGGGATGGTGCCGGATTTGGATGTGTTGATCCAATCTGACGTCGATCCGTTGTTGTATTTGGAATATCATCGCCAATTCACGCATTCACTGATCTTCGTACCCATCGGCGGGCTGATCTGTGCCGTAATCTTTCAGGTTTTGTTTGGTCGATTTTTCGGTCTGGCGTTTAAGCAGACGTGGCTGTTTTGTGCGCTGGGGTTTGGCACCCACGGATTGTTGGATGCGTTCACATCTTATGGAACCATGTTGCTATGGCCGTTCAGCGACGCGCGATTTTCGTGGAAAATCGTCTCGGTCGTTGATCCGTTGTTCACGGTGCCAATTGTTGTGTTGCTGGTCCTATCCATCTGGAAACGGCGGCGCGGGTTCGCGCAGTTGGGGCTGGTATGGGCGGGGCTTTATCTGGGCCTCGGATATATGCAGCAACAAACGGCGATCAGCATGGGCTATGTATTAGCGGCTGAGCGCGGCCACACGCCGATCCGCATCGAAGCCAAGCCTAGCTTTGGTAATTTGTTGGTGTGGAAGACGGTCTATGAAACGGCGGATGCGTTTTACGTCGATGCGGTACGTGTGCGCGTCGGCCCGCAGGTGTTTCCGGGTGCATCCATTGCGAAGTTAGATGTCGCGCGGGATTTCCCGTGGCTGGAACAGGGCACACAACAGGCGCGGGATATTGAACGTTTTCGGTGGTTCAGCGATGATTATCTGGCGCGCGATCCGGGCAATCCGAACCGCATTATCGATGTCCGGTATTCTATGGTGCCGAACGAGATCGCGGCGCTTTGGTCAATTGGCTTGGACCCGGCAGCAACCGCTGAAAGCCACGTCGATTTTTCGACCCACAGGGGCGACGTGCGCGCCGCGACCGAAAGGCTCAAGGGGCTGATCTTCGCGCGTTAGTCTTTATCGTCTAATTTTTGGCGTTCATTCCAGACCGCTTGGCGGATTCGATCGGCATCACGGAGTGGGATCGACGTGAAATGCGATGCGGTCATGATGTTGGATACATGATCCGGTGAGTCTTCAATGGGCAGGCGCAAATTGATTTTGTGTTGCAGCGTATTGGTCAACGTCGTGCGGATAGACACCTCGAACGCGATGGGGCGGTTCTGTGTCATGACGTCTTGAAGTTGTTTGAACGTCGCTTCGATGAAACTGGGGCCGATGCTTTGGGACAGTAATTTACCCGTCTCGTCGATTCCATAATGATCGGCATAGCCGGTGCCCCAGAACCGATAGCGAAAATCCTCGCCGCCATTAACAATATCGACCACGACCGTTTGCGGGATTAATTCAGGCGGCAGGGCCAACATATCCACGTCCCGCCAAGTGGGCGCAGAGCGCCCCGCGGCCCATTGTTTCCAAAGTTCAAAGACCTTCCCAAGCGGATCACCCTTGAGGGCATTGATGGAAATTTCAGTGACTTCTAAAACAGTGAAGTCGCCGCTTTTAAGGTCCAAGGGGGGGCTCCGTTCGTTGGTTATAATTGCTATTTCAAGTGTCGTTATAACGCGAAATCAATTATAGAAATATTAACGGGCTACTCAAAATATTCGACGTACCAAATCAGTTCTTTTTCATCCATTTTGAACTTACCGCCGGGCCCCTCTTGAATCATGGATTTGGGTGGGATTTTGCCAATCCGTCGCTGCACCGAAACCGCGATATCCGCATCCAGGCCAGATTTCCAAACCAATGCGCAAATGCCCTTGGCGCTTTCGCTTTCAAGCATCTTGATGACTTGTTTTTCGGGCAGTTCCGATAGCAACGAAAAGGCGCGATGCAAAAAGACGATATCGTCGTCATCGATGGCATCTAAGATCGCAAAACCATCCAGCGATCCATTTTTGAAGAGGGCGTCGGCATGATCTGCGCCATCGGGTTCAGGTGTCGGTGTTGCTTCACCGGCTTCGATACGCTCGCGCACGCTCAGCCGGATTTCCTTGGCCAGTGAACGGTCCAGTGCATTGATGGATATCAGGCGTTCGACCAGGGCATTGCTGACAAATGTCGCGACGCGCCGCAGCGTCATTTGCGAGAGGCTACCGCGATCCACAAGGGGCAGGTGCAGGCGAGGGCGATCCTCGGCCTTGATGGCGATTTCTTCCATCAGTTTCTCGGTGATCTTGGCGTTCTTGTTGTTCAACAGGGCCGCGATAGAGCCGTCCTCGTCCTGTGCGACCACAGCTTCGGCGATTTCAGCGGCCAAGTTGTGACGGCGGGCGACAGCTTCGAGTGCACCACCGCGAAGCCCGCTGGTGACGATCTGCATCAACTGCTCGTCATTCAACAGCGGGGAGTATTCAAGGATCGGCCCTGCGACGGCTTCTTCGGCATCTCTGGCAAGGCGCTTGATGATACGTTTTGGAATATTGTCGAGGTGCTTGATCTCGTCCGCAATGATGATCCGGATCGATGGCAGTTGGTCTTGTGCCAGAATCAAATCGGCTTGAAGCGGGGAACCGTCGTTTTCGGCGACCGCACGGCGGACTTTTGGGTCTTTGTCTTGGGCAAAGAAGTACAGGAATTCGGGTTCTAAATCTTCGTGACCTGCCAATTCGGCACGCGCCGACACACTGCCTTTGGCAGCTATCATTTTGGCTTCATCGTAAGAAGGTTTCTTTTTGCCTTTCTTACGCTTCTTTTTGCCTTTGCGGTTGCCCAGAACCCAGTGAGCATCGGTCGGTCTCCCCTTAAGGGGAAATCCTATAACCCGAGTTCCCAGGGCACAACGCTAACACTTCAATAAGTGAAACAGGGTCATCGAACTAAAGTTATGAACGTAAAGGTTCGTGCTGAAAATAGCGGGCTAAATGTTCACATTCGGATCGGTCTTGGCACCGCCGCGGCAATCGGGCGACGTCAATGTGGCACCGCCGCGTTCTTTCCATTCGCTTGGGGTCAGCGTTTCCATGGACAGTGCGTGAACAGGACCCTGAAGTTCATCGCGGAGTGCTGCATTGATCATCTGATGACGCCCGACCAAACGCTTACCGTCAAATGCAGACGCCACGATGATCAGCTTGAAATGAGATTCAGATCCAGGGGGCACATTATGCATGTGGCTTTCGTTCATCACGTCGAGGTGCAGGGGGGCAACCGCGTCCATGACTTTCGATTTGATCGTTTCCGCTACCGACATAATGCATTTACTCCTTGGGTTCGTTTCATCATTTATGTGGGCCAAAAGGTTGAGAATCGCAAGTGTGATCGGGATTCGCGCGCGTTGATAATCAACATCGTGCCCGCAAAAGCAGGCCGTCAGACCAAGTTAAATTACGCGATATCTATGGTTCCGGACGAAATCCACAGCATCGGCCAAAAAAACGAGATAATTAGGCCCGTTCGCCTTGTCGAGCGGACCTTGAACGGCTATTCATCTTTTCAAGTTTGAGGGTTAAGGATTGTTGGCGTTATCTTGCCAACTTGGGCACCGATGGCACTCGTTTTTCTGGGAATCTGCGACGTTCTAGGACTGTCGCCTGTATGCATGGGGAGCGATATTGGATGACATCCAATATCGGCAAGGAGGAATTGAATGTCGTCAGGTAATGCCGTCGTTGGCGCTGATCAAACTATAGAATTCAAAATGGCCAACGCGATCCGATTCTTGTCAGCCGATGCTGTGCAAGCTGCGAAGTCTGGCCATCCGGGTATGCCCATGGGCATGGCTGATGTTGCGACGGTCCTGTATGCGAAATACCTGAAATTTGATCCGACAGATCCCCATTGGCCTGATCGCGATCGCTTTATCTTGTCGGCCGGACATGGGTCGATGTTGTTGTATTCGGTCCTGCATCTGTCGGGTTATGCCGATATGACGATGGACCAGTTACGCAATTTCCGCCAATTGGACGCGATTACTGCAGGGCACCCTGAATACGGTCACGCGACGGGGATCGAGACGACGACCGGGCCACTCGGCCAAGGTCTCGCCAATGGTGTTGGAATGGCATTCGCCGAGCGTTTGATGAATGCGCGCTATGGCGACGATCTGGTCGATCACCACACTTACGTGATCGTCGGCGACGGCTGTCTGATGGAAGGCATCAGCCACGAAGCCATTTCCATGGCGGGGCATCTGGGGCTGTCGAAACTGGTCGTATTCTTTGATGACAACGGCATTTCCATTGATGGCAGCACCGACATGGCTGTTTCCGATGATCAGGTGGCTCGGTTCAAGGCTTCGGGTTGGCACGTTCAGTCCATCGACGGACATGACCATGCGGCCATCGCGGCAGCGATCGAAGCAGCAAAAGTCAGCGACAAGCCATCTATGATTGCCTGCAAAACCACCATCGGGTTCGGTGCGCCCACCAAACAAGGTACGGCATCAACGCATGGTGCACCCTTGGGCGACGAAGAAATTGCAGCGGCCCGCGCGGCACTGGGTTGGGATTCAGCCCCGTTTGAGGTGCCCGATGACGTGATGGACGGATGGCGGGCGTCGGGTACGCGTAGCCAAGCTGATCATACAGCATGGCGCGAGCGGCTGGCTGCATCTGACAAAGGTGCCGCATTCCAAAGTGCCATCGCAGGCGAGATTCCAAGCAACTTGGGCGATGTAATCATTGCGCATAAAAAACATGTGTCCGAAGAACAACCGAAGTGGGCAACACGCGCGGCTTCGGGTGAGGCGTTGAATGTTATCGTGCCGGTAGTCGAACAATTGATATCAGGTTCCGCCGATTTGACGGGCTCAAACAATACCAAGACACCTGATACGGCTTCGATCACTCCAAGCGATTTTTCGGGTCGTTATGTTCATTATGGTGTGCGCGAGCACGGCATGGCAGCGGCCATGAATGGTATGGCCCTACACGGCGGTTTGATTCCGGCCAGTGGCACGTTCTTGGTGTTCGCCGATTACATGCGCGGTGCGATGCGTCTGTCCGCCCTGATGGGCCAACAGGTCGCCTATGTTCTGACCCACGATAGCATCGGTTTGGGCGAAGATGGCCCGACGCACCAGCCTGTGGAAACACTGGCATCACTGCGTGCTATGCCGAACTTCAACGTGTTCCGTCCATGTGATGGGGTTGAGGCCGCTGAATGTTGGCAGTTGATCCTGGAAAACGCATCCGGCCCATCGGGTATGGTCTGCAGCCGTCAGGGCGTACCCACGCTCCGGACCTTGCACATCGAAGAAAACTTATCTGCCAAGGGTGGCTATGTTTACGCCGAGGCCAAAGCTGGTCCACGTCGTGTGACGTTGATCGGTACGGGGTCTGAACTGCAGATCGCCGTGGCCGCACGCGATATCCTAGAAGCCGAAGGCATTGGTACAGCGGTTGTTTCAATGCCGTGTTGCGAGCTGTTTGATCAGCAATCCGAAGACTACCGGGTTGCAACGTTGGGGGCTGGTACAGTGCGTGTCGCCGTTGAAGCTGCCGTTCGGTTTGGTTGGGATAAATACATTGGTATCGGTGGCGGCTTCGTCGGCATGGATAGCTTTGGTGCGTCAGCGCCTGCCGGGCAATTGTACGAGAAATTTGAGATCACGGCTGATGCCATGGTCGCTGAAGTAAAATCAAGATTGGACTGACCTTATAAAGTCACTATTGGGGTGACCAAATGGGGTGTCGTTTACATTGGAGATCGAGAAGATGAACAAACAGGAACTTTCAGCAACAGCAAATGCGATGGTCGCAGACAACAAAGGGCTGCTCGCTGCCGATGAAAGCACCGGGACCATGGGCAAACGGTTGGATTCAATCGGTGTTGAAAACGTTGAAGATAACCGCCGCGATTACCGCGAAATGATGTTCCGAAGCGAAGGCATCGGGAACTACATTTCTGGTGTCATCCTGTATGATGAGACGCTTCGTCAAAACGCCGCTGACGGCACGCCGCTTGCGAAACTCCTTAACGATACTGGCGTGATCCCAGGGATCAAAGTGGATATGGGCGCCAAGGATTTACCGGGCCGCCCTGCTGAAAAAATTACCGAGGGCCTTGATGGTCTTCCGGGGCGCGTTGAAGAATATTACAACTTGGGGGCACGTTTCGCGAAATGGCGCGCGGTCATTGATATCGCCGATGGCATCCCAAGCCGTTATGCCATTCACACCAACGCACACGCGTTGGCGCGTTATGCCAAAATTTGCCAAGAAGGCGGCTTGTGCCCGATCGTTGAACCAGAAATCCTGATGGACGGTGCACACGACATCAACCGATGCCAGGAAGTCACCGAAGAAGTGCTGGATGTGGTTTATAACGAACTTTATCTGCAAGAGGTTTATCTTGAGGGATCAATCTTGAAACCGAACATGGTTATTTCGGGCAAGAAATGTGCGACCCAAGCGCCCGCTGATGAAGTTGCAGCCAAAACGGTTGAGACCCTGAAACGTTGTGTGCCCTCGGCAGTGCCGGGCATCATGTTCTTGTCTGGCGGTCAGTCTGAAGAAGATGCCACCGTGCACCTGGACCTGATGAATGCGATGGGCGACTTGCCTTGGGGCCTCAGCTTCTCATACGGTCGCGCATTGCAACAAAGCGCACTGCAAGCTTGGAAAGGCGAAGCCGCCAACAATGCCGCTGCACAGGCTGCATTTATTGAGCGTGCCAAGGCCAACAGCCAAGCATGTGCGGGAACGTATTCAAAAGCGGCGTAATCGCTCGTAACAGTCCAGAGGTCGACATGGTGAAAATCGCACCGTCTATTCTATCTGCCGACTTCGCCCGATTGGGTGAAGAAATCCGCGCAATCGATGAGGCAGGGTGCGATTACATTCATGTCGATGTCATGGATGGTCATTTCGTCCCCAATTTGACGATGGGCCCGCCGATTATCTCGAAACTAAAACCACACACCAAAAAGCCGTTCGATGTCCATCTGATGATCGATCCGGCGCAGCCGTACCTGGAAGAATATTCGAATGCGGGGGCGGATATCATTACGGTTCACGCCGAAGCCGATAAGCACCTGGACCGATCGCTTCAGGTCATTCGTTCGTTGGGTAAAAAGGCAGGGGTTTCATTAAACCCGGCAACGCCTGAGGGCATCCTTGAGTACGTCTTGGATAAGGTCGATCTGATCCTGGTGATGAGTGTTAATCCAGGGTTTGGCGGCCAGAGCTTCCTGACCTCGCAATTGGATAAGATCAAAAATATCCGCGCCATGATCGGTGACCGCCCGATTGAACTAGAGGTCGATGGTGGCGTGAACACGGATACGATTGCAGATGTCGTCGCTGCGGGTGCTGATGTGTTGGTGGCAGGCAGCGCTGTATTCAAAGGCGATGACTATGACGCCACGATCAAAGCACTCAGGGACGCGGTTTAAGAACTTTTTGCGCGGCTCGATACTCTTCGCTTAAGTGATGTTGATGATCTCGTCTTCGGTCAAATTCCCAGGCACGACGGTGACGGGGATGCGAAGCTGTCCGGTCATTTTCTCAACCAGGTAAGATACCAATGGACCAGGTCCATCAGTCCCCGTTGCCGCTCCAAGGACGAGCAGGGATACACCGTCTTCTTCTTTGATGAGTTTGACAACTTCTTCACTAAGCTTGCCTTCGCGGACATAAAGTACCGGCATGTGACCGGTTCTTTTTTGAACCACAGATGCCACCACGTTCAGCATTTCTTCGGCTTCTTCGCGTGCTTCTTCGCGCATCCGTTCGCCAACAGCCATCCAATGCTGAAATTCTGCGGGTTGGATGACATAGATAAGGGCAACACGACCATCCGCATTATTGGCACGGTGACAGGCGAATTGTAGGGCCGCGCCGAATTCTTCTGTATCATCAACGACGCACAGAAATGTCCGACTGCTCGGGGATTGCTTTTTTTCAGTTTCCGCTGCCGGTGGCGTATCTTCTGGATCACTCATCGCTTATCTCCTTTTGAACGCCGCATTCGCTGCCCATCCTGCTACACAAGCGATGATGACTGCAAACACGCCGTACAAGAACGAATGACGGTGGGCAAAATCATATATGCCAGCTTCGAGGCCGAATTTACGAACATTCAGCAAGGTTGTTTTGCTAGTGATTATCTTTTGATCTCTGACCAAATAGGTTTGGATGCCAAATTCACCAACGGAAACATTGGCGGGGAATTTCACATTTGTTCTAAACAACACATCATCTACGAACAGCAGTGATGACGAAGCATTATGGTAAAGTTCTTTGCGAACTTTCTCCCGTTTGAGTGCTTCGCTGAATGCGATCACCAGTGTGGGATCAGCTGTTTCTGAAGCGGGTGTAAAATCCAGATCAGGAATACCGATCTGAAAGGTTTCTAATGTTTCAGGTGGTAATAAATCTTCGAGTGGTTTGTTCGATGCAACCCAGTAATACGATGGAACATCTTTGAAATCGACTTCGTCGCGGTTCACCCAAACACCGAGGATACGTTCCTTGCGCCGAACTGTCGGATCTTCCCATGGGCCACGCACGACAACGATAATATCGCCTTCGCCTTTTTTGGCGCCGAACAACAACAATTCTGTTCCCGCAAACCCCGTGGTGATTTTCACGATGGAGTCCGACAAGTCGACCACCAGATCGCGGCTTTGCACGGCGCCTGCGATCAACAAGACGGCTACCATAACGCCGAAGATTTTGAGGTGCTTTGTCATCAATGCCCCTCAAGACCAAAAGAGAATGGGTCACTTGGCGTTATGACCAAATCAAAGGTCAGCTTGATGCACACGCCGATGACGATCAAAGCGAGCAGACCACGAAGATGTTCACCTTGCATCCGCGTTCCAAAACGTGCCCCGAACTGGGCACCGATCACACCGCCAAGAAGCAGCAGCAGGGCCAACACAACATCGACAGTTTGGTTCGAAACAGACTGCAGGATCGTCACGTTGGCCGTCACAAAGATAATTTGGAAAAGCGACGTTCCAACCACAACAGCGGTGGGCATGCCGAGCAAATAAATCATCGCGGGCACCATCACAAAACCACCGCCGACACCCATGATGGCGGAGAGAATACCAACAAAAATGCCGATGCCTATGGGCAGGATTGCGCTGATATAAAGTCGCGATTTTCTGAATCGCATTTTGAACGGCAGACCGTGCAGCCAATTGTGTGTATGGCTGCGCTTTCTGGTTTTGGCTTTTTTCGCGCGTATAGCGTTGATGCTTTCGATAAGCATCAGGCCACCAATAATGCCGAGGAAAACGACATAACAAAGTTTGATGACCAGATCGATCTGTCCAAGGCTTTTGAGGATGGTGAACAACCAAACCCCGAATGTCGATCCGATGACACCACCAATGAGCAACAAAGAGCCCATCTTGAGGTCGACGTTGCCACGGCGCCAATGGGCTAGGACCCCAGAAACCGAACTCGCAACGATCTGATTAGCTTCGGTTGCAACGGCGACAGCGGGCGGAATGCCGATGAAAATCAGCAACGGCGTCATCAAAAAGCCACCACCAACGCCAAACAATCCTGAAAGGAAGCCGACACCACCACCCATCCCCAGAATCAGGAAAATGTTCACCGACATTTCGGCGATGGGAAGATAAATTTGCATTATACCGATGTCTCTGGTCGGAGAGAGGCGCGTGTAGCGTCTGAAATACAAGAAAAACAAGTAGTATCAGACTTTTAGGACACGCTGTTTGCAAAGTCAACGGCTCCGATTGGTCCAATAATGGGCACTCAGTCATACCAGTTGGCTTTCGTTTACGAATTATCCACATCTTGTGCGCCCTAATGCCTTTTGGTTTACCATGCCTGGATGTCCGACATGAGATCACAATCGAACGCAGAGCTCGAGTTGGCCGAGGACCAAATCAAAGTCCTCGAACGCAAGCTTGCGTCAGCTTTGAACGAATTGAACGAAGCGGTCGTCCTGCAAAAGGATTCCGAATGGCGGTTGCGCCTGCTTTTAAAAGTGGTTCGTAATTTATCCATGGGTGTTGTCATCATGGATGCTGATTTTGTTGTGACATCCGTCAACGATGCGTATTGCCAAATATCCGGTCTGCCCGAATCTCAAATTCTTGGCACACGGCCTCCTTTTGAATCTCTGATCAGCAAAGATATGGAATTATACAAACGGATTTGGGTCGCGTTGAAATCCGAACACCGTTGGGACGGAGAATTGTGGGGTGAAAAGGGTGGAGAACAATTCGCCTTACACATAGCGATCACGGCGATCGTCGACGACTTTGGGACACCCAGCCAATATGCGGCCATCATCAACGATATTACTGAACGCAAGCAAGATGAAGAGAGGATTTTACATCAAGCAAATTTTGATGCGCTGACTAACTTGCCGAACCGTGCCCTTTTCGTCGATCGATTGGAACAGTCATTACTCACCATGGCGCGCGCGCAACATAAACTTGGTCTGATGTTTATCGATCTTGATGGCTTTAAGTTGGTGAACGACACACTTGGACATGACAAAGGCGACGATTTATTGCGCGAAGCGGCTGTCCGTATTTCATCGTGCACCCGTGATGGCGATACTGTTGCCCGTCTGGGTGGGGACGAATTCACCGTTATAATGCCGAACTTGAACGATGCCAAAGATGCGCCGCTGGTGGCGCAACGTATTTTGGATGCCTTGGCGAGGTCATTTGATTTGGGCGGCACTGAATCATTTATTTCAGGCAGTATCGGAATCACGATTTTCCCCGATGACGCGGACAGTTCAAACGATCTGTTGAAAAACGCGGATGCGGCGATGTACCGGGCGAAAGATCTCGGTAAAGCCAATTACCAATTCTTCACCGCTGACTTAAACGCGCAAGTGGCGGAACGATTGCAGCTCAAGAACGGTCTGGTGCAAGCCTTAGAACGAGGTGAATTCCAGCTGTATTATCAGCCAAAAGTGACACTCTCGACCGGTAAAGTTGATAGCGTCGAGGCATTGATGCGTTGGGACAATCCCAGTCTTGGTATGGTGTCGCCGGCACGATTTATTCCCGTACTCGAAGAAACGGGCATGGTTGTCGAAGTCGGGGAATGGGCGATCCGTGAAGCCTGCCACCAGCACCAAAGATGGATAGAGGAAGGCCTTTCGCCCATTCGCATTGCGGTGAATCTATCGGCACGACAATTGCGCGAGATGTCCTTTGTTTCAGTGCTGCAAAAATTATTAGCTGAAACCGGTGTCGGGCCTGACGGGATTGAGATCGAGATCACCGAGAGCATGATCATGTCGGATAAAGACACAGCGATTATCGCACTCACGGAACTGCACGGGCTTGGTATTCGCGTTGCCATGGATGACTTTGGAACCGGGTATTCGTCATTAAGTTACCTGCGGCAATTTCCCATCGATACGATCAAAATCGATGGCAGTTTTATTGCTGATATTTCAAACAGCCCCGAAGATGCCGAGATCGTTCGCACCATTATCAGTATGGGGCAGACATTGAATAAAAGCATCGTCGCCGAGGGTGTTGAAACCGAAGAACAATTAGAGCTTCTTCGGAGTTACAAGTGCGACCAAATTCAAGGATATCTTTTCAGCCGACCCGTGCCGGGTGATGAATTGACGGAGTTCATTCGTGAAAAGAACAGCTGAACTCACGGATGATTTCGGCGAAGACGATGTCGAAATGGGGCTCAGCCATGATCAGTGGAAAGGCTCTCCCGTTGGGTCTGCGTCCAAGTTCCCATTTTTAGCGCGATTTGGAATTGCCGTCGGGGCGCTGGTTGCGACTTCAATTGCAGCTGTGGCCGTGCTGCCTATGGTTTTACCAGCATCGATGACGATTACCCGAGCCGAGGCTGCTATAGGCGAGTTTTTAGGCCTAAATGTGGCTATCGTTGGTGAGCATAGCATTCGGCTGTTTCCTTCAGTCCGATTGGTGGCCGATGATATCGTGGCAACACCCGCTGGCAGCATTCAAGCGCTGAAAATTGCAAACCTGGAAATAGAGGCGAGTACGCTGAGTTTGATATCAGGTAGCCTCGATATTTCCGCGCTGAATATACAAAAACCGAGCATCCGACTTTCCCTGGATAAAAATCCCGACGGCATTGCTATGGGCTCAGCCGAGGTCAATCGCACTTGGGGTTGGTGGCGTGATTTCCAAGTCGAGACGCTGAGCATTACCGAGGGTGAAGCTGTCATTGTCACGTCTGGGATGACTGATGATATTGTGATTTCGAATATTACATTGATGAATGTACCGCCCGCGCCGGACGAGGCTGCGGACGGTATTGCGATTGACGGCACAGCAACCTCAAACGGTCAAAACATCGCGTTGCATATCGCAGCATCAGACCCGCAACTTTTGGTATCTGGAAATCGTTGGCCGCTGACTGGAATTGTCACATCAAGCTTTATGTCTTTGGGGTTCGATGGGTCCTTGGCAATGCGAGAAAGTCTGGTTGGAAATGGCAATGTTCAATTTGGTAGTAACGATATTGCAGCCTTAAACGACTGGTTGGGGACACGACTACCAAGTCGACAATCCAGTGTTCTAAGTGTCATTTCACCTTTTGATCTGACCGCCAACACCCTGGAAATGAAGGGTGTCAAAATATCGGCTGGGGCCACCCAAGCGAATGGCATGATTAAAGTGACGGGCATAGCATCCGACGAAGCGGTAATCGACATTAATATCGACGCCGAGATGTTAGATTTTGGCGAGAAGCCCATGGCATTATTCGTACAAGCGGGCACGATGTCGGCGCTGCCACAAATCCCAGGGACGGCGCGCATCAATTGGCGCGAAGCTATGTGGGGCGACCAAATCCTTGGCCCGGGCAATGTCATTGCGTCCAGGAAAATAGGTAGTGGTGCTATAAACGTGAAACTTGAGAAGGTTCTGGCGCTTAATGGTATTCTTCGTGGGGATATGACGCTTGATCGTTCTGAAGGTATGCGTGCCATGCAATTTGATGGCACCGCGGTTGGGATTTCATTTGAAGATCTGATCGCGTCACCTGATGCCATGGCGACACCACTGGTGTCAGGCAAAGCATCGATTGACCTGAGCCTTTTTTCGGTTGGTGGGAGCGCGGATCAAATGTTTGAAGCCATGAGCGGCACAGCACGCTTGCAAGTACAGGATGGTGCCCTTGGTGTTCCCGTATTGGCGCAGGGCATCAATCAAGATGCTGACCCCGTGATCAATTTTTCATCGCTTAACGGGACCTTTAAAATCGCGCAGGGCATTGCAACCAGCGAAGATCTTTTGCTCCGTGCTGATGACCTTAGCTTGGTCGGGCAGGGGAATGTGGATATGGCGGACTGGACGATTGAATTGGACATTCGACGGTTAAAAGCCGGCGAGGGGGAACGTTCTCTCAAACAGTATCGTTTGTCAGGTCCTGCCCATGCGGTTGAGTTCGAGGCGATTAACTAGGCTTACGAGCCATAAGACGACAGGCATGAAATGGTCGAAATTCTTTACTTACTTGTCGCGGCCGTTGCTGCGGTCCTGATCTTTTCAAGATTGGGGCTGGGGTCTGTATTGGGGTATTTGGCTGCGGGTGCCGTTATTGGCCCTTATGGGTTTGAATTGGTGACGGACGCCGAGAACCTTCGCCATATCGGTGAGTTCGGGGTGGTCTTTTTGCTGTTTATGATTGGCATCGAGATGAAGCCGCAGCGTCTGTGGATCATGCGCCAGGCGGTGTTTGGTCTGGGCGGGTGCCAGGTCTTGATCAGCGGTGTTGTATTGGCGGCACTTGCGTATCTGCTTGAGGACTTATCAATAGAAGTTTCATTGGTGATCGGCTTTGGGTTAGCGCTGTCATCGACAGCGTTCGGCATTCAGCTTCTTTCGGAACGAAACGAGCTGAATAGCCAGTATGGGCGAAACAGTTTTGCCATCTTGTTATTCCAAGATCTGGCGGTGGTTCCGTTGATGGTGCTGTTGCCGTTGTTGGCAGCGCCGCATTCCGGCATTTCATCATCCTTTGGCATCGCCATTTTGCAGGGCGCGGGGATGCTCTTGGCCGTACTGGTGCTTGGCCGATACGCGCTTAAGCCGATCATGCACGCGATCGCCAAGCTCGGTAATAGCGATGCGTTTGTCGCCCTCACTTTGCTGCTGGTCCTTGGCATTTCGTGGATGATGGAATTGGTCGGCTTATCCCTAGCCATGGGCGCGTTTGTCGCGGGCGTCATGCTCGCCGATTCTGAATACAGGCATCAAATTGAGGCTGATGTTCTGCCGTTCAGAGGACTGTTGCTTGGTGTCTTCTTTATGAGTGTTGGCATGAGCCTAAACCCTGGCACTGTGGCAGATAATCTTGTTGTTGTGCTAGGCGCCACCGTTGGTTTGCTCGCGATCAAGACGGCGTTGATTTTCATCATCGCCCGAATATGGCGTCTTTCGACGCCCACGGCGTTGCGATCCGGGTTCTTGCTGTCGCAAGCGGGCGAATTTGGTTTTGTCATTTTTTCCCTGGCGGCTTCGCATGCGCTTTTGAGCCCCGAAATGGTTGATATCCTGATCGCGATCATTGTGCTGACGATGGTAGCAACGCCACTCATGTTATTCATGGGGCATCGTTTCGCTGCACGGATCGATGCACGCCGACCAATGGATCAGATGCCAGTTATGGACGAAAGCATGAAGCCTGTGTTGATCGCGGGCTTTGGACGCGTGGGGGAAACCGTCGCCAATATGTTGATCGCGGCTGATGTGCCGTATCTTGCCATTGATGAGGATGCGGATTGTGTCGCGCATGCGCGGAGACGCGGTTATCAGGTTTACTATGGAAGCGCGGCCCGCCCAGAAGTGCTGCGATCCGTCGGTGCGAAAAACGCACGTTTATTGGTTGTGACATTGGATAACGCTAAGGCTGCAGAGGGTTTGGTTCGAACCGCACGACGCATGTGTCCAGATGTTCCCGTGCATGTTCGCGCCCGTGACTGGGATGTTGTTGATATGTTTGTGGAACTGGGTGTGTCGCACGCCATGCCCGAAACCGTTGAATCCAGCCTCCGGTTGGGGGCAGCGGCACTTGAAGCAGCAGGCGTTGATCCCGAGCGTCGCCGCGCGTTATTTGAAGAATTAAGTGCTGAGAATTTCGCGAAAATGCGTTCCTTTAGCAAAACATCAGACTAACGCCATGACGCTGATTTCGAGCATCTTGACGAAATATTAACCACATTTAGGAGATAATTAATCCAAGGGTTAATGGGAATTATTTTCGGAAGTGGGAGCGCAAGATATGCGCAATACTGTCTCGACACTATTCTGCTCGGCACTGGTTTTAGGGCTATCGGTCTCTGCACCTATGGCGCAACAGGTCGGCTCAAACACCGGATCAATCGGGACGCTCTCAGGCGTACCCACACCGAGCGAGAGCGCCCGTTCGCAGGTGCCCGGACATGGCGTTGGAACCCTGGGCCCTCAGTCTCAGATACCAGGTCTTATCCAACAGAATGCGCAACCAATCGCCTTTCGTGATCCGAAACGTGGTTTTGTGATTGCAGCACCAACGGGCGCAAAATTTGATCGTCGCGAAGAAAGCGGCCAGGTACTCATACAATCGCGCAAGGGTTATGGACTAAGCATCCAGGCTGGTGATGCCAACGCGAATATCCCAACCCATGACATGTTTTCGAAACTGGAAGCCCAGTATCTGGGAGATTCCAAGCCTTGGTCCAAAAAAACCTACGAAGATGATCATGGAGTGGTCGGCGGTTTGCCCGCGGGTGTTGCGATTTACGAGTCGGGTGCATCACGTACCCAGGTGATTATCGCACGTGGGGCCAAGACTGATTTTGTTTTTATGTTTTTTGCCCCGACTTCACGGTTTGAGGCCTTAACGCCAGAACTTGAGTGGATCCTCACGAGTTTCCGTCCTGGTGAAGGTGAGCAACCAGCGGTGATGCCTATTGTCCAGAAACCTGCGCCAAAGCCTGCAGCACCCGAAGTGCGCGCAGCGTCGGAACCCACCGCGATTGCCTCGCGTCCGGTTGAGCCCGTGGTCGCTGCTGCAGATCCAGCCATGAGAGTTTTTTCAGAATCCGGTTATGGCTATCGCGTTGCCTATCCCACGGATTGGAACCTTGAGAAAATGAGCGCGTTCACCAACGTCATCAGTGGCCAAAAGGGTACGGATGCCTATGAGGCGATGGTGACCATGCAAAATGTTAAACCTACTGATGGTAATGGTGATGTAGCGCAATCTGCATTCGCAAATCTGAAAAACAGTTTGGCATCGCAAGCTAAAAACGTGGCGTTCATGGGCGAAAAGCCAGTGACCTACACTAAAAATGGCCTGACCCTGACAGGACGTCAGTTCGTTGCGAATTACGAGCATGCGGGACGCGCCTTTCGAAAATGGGCATTGGTTTTACCCAGGCCCGAAGGCGACGTGGCTCATATCTGGTCCTATACCGCACCCTTGGATACGTTTGAGACATATCGACCCATCGCAGAAGGAATTCTCAATTCCCTCAAAATTGATGGCGCCAAGGGATAGACCCGCTCTGTCTGCGTGATAGATTGCTGGCATGAAGAAAATATCATTGATCAATATTGTTAACCTGGCGAAGCCGCTGCTGGCAGCAGTTGTGTTTGCGGGAAGCATGGGCATTAGCCATGCAAAAGCTGATGGTGCGTCTATTGATGACGTCCTGAAGCATTTTGAAAACATCGTCTTTGGCAGCGAATACGAAGGTGTTGCTGCTGCCACCCAAATCCAAAAATGGGTCGGTCCTGTTCGCGTCGGCGTCAACGCCATGACCGGACAGGTGAAACCCAAAGCAGGGGGTGGGCGCGAGCTTAAATTAGAGCGCGTGCGGCCCTCTAATGAGCAGATCGAATTGGTCCGCAAGCATTTGACAACACTTGTTAAAATGACGGGTGTGAAAAATGAAGCGGCGGATGAAAAAGCCAATAAGCCAGCCAATTTGATCATCAGAT
>DGNZ01000229.1 GCA_002389175.1 Rhodospirillaceae bacterium UBA4479
TGTTCATTTGCCAAGCAGTGTTATGAAAGTTTCCAGTGTATGAAAGTTCGATGATTCGGTATTCAGGAACGTCAACCTCTCGAGGATAGCCCTCTGACTCGAACTTGACCCATTCTTCGAGTTGCTCACTTCCTAACCTATCAGCAAGCAATCGAAGTTTTAGGAGTATTGGTCCTAACCCCTTTTCTGGAACAAGAATGTCCTCCTGAATTTCACATAATAGACTCATAGCACCACCATTTAGAAATTGAATGCATTCGATTGGTGTCATGATAGCATCAACATTGCCCGTTAACAGCGGCAGATAAATTACCTCTACAATTTTACCGCGCTATTCCATGGCCATTTGGCAGTGGCTGAAGCGAATGTGTAACTTGTGTGTAACTCCAAAAGCCTAAGTCATTGTGACAAAACGGAGTGTGTAACGAGTGTGTAACTAAAAATAACGCACAAATTGCGCATTTAAAAAACTCTAATATACTGTTTTTAAATGATTAAATTCAGTTTCTGGTGATAAGGCATTTGTTGTGGAAGCATACGCCAGCAACGAGCTAAAGGTTCCGCACGAACCCCCTGGAATTTCCTGTAATTTTGACTACATTCCCACGGTTCATTCCTTGGAGAGATCATGACCGATTTAGAGCGCGAAATTGCGTCCAGGCGCACCTTCGCCATCATCGCCCACCCTGATGCAGGTAAAACCACGCTGACCGAAAAATTGCTGTTGTTCGGCGGCGCTATTCAGTTGGCAGGGGCCGTTAAAGCCCGTGGTGAACAACGTCGTGCGCATTCTGACTGGATGAAGGTTGAACGCGAGCGGGGGATTTCTGTCGCATCATCGGTCATGACGTTCGATTATGCGGACTGCACGTTCAATCTATTGGATACACCTGGGCACGAAGATTTCTCCGAAGATACCTATCGGACCCTGACGGCTGTCGATAGCGCCGTGATGGTGATCGATGCCGCACGCGGGATAGAGGCACAGACCCTGAAGCTGTTTGAAGTATGCCGAATGCGAAATGTGCCCATCACAACGTTTGTGAACAAGATGGACCGCGAGGCACAGGACCCGTTTGATTTGTTGGATGAGATTGAACAAACCCTTCAACTCCAAGTCACGCCAGCCAGTTGGCCCATCGGTATGGGTCGTGATTTCCTGGGGTGTTATGACCTGATCAAAGATGAATTGGTCATGGTGTCCAAGACCAAAGGGAAAATGCCTGATGTGGGAGAGCCGTGTAACGGCTTGGACGACCCAAAGCTCGATAAACTGCTGCCCGATTATGCCGTTGCGAAATTACGTGAAGATGTCGAAATGGCGCGCGGTTTATGCCCAGAATTGGACGAAGCGGAGTATGTTGGCGGTCATATGACCCCTGTGTATTTCGGCAGTGCAGTTAACACTTTCGGCGTGCGCGAACTGTTGGATGGCTTGGTCAAACGTGCCCCGACGCCGCGTCCACAAAAAGCCAAAGAGCGTATGGTTTTGCCAACCGAACCGAAATTCACCGGTGTTGTCTTTAAAATTCAGGCCAATATGGATCCGAAACACCGCGACCGGATTGCGTTCGTTCGTGTGTGCTCGGGCAAGTTCAAGCGGGGCATGAAGTTGAAACAAATCCGGACGGGGAAAACCCTGAACGTGCATAATGCCGTGTTGTTCTTGGCCCAGGATCGTGAATTGGCAGAGGAGGCCTTTGCAGGCGATATCATCGGGATCCCAAACCACGGAAACCTGCGGATCGGGGATGTGCTGACCGAGGGCGAAATATTGCATTTCACGGGTATCCCAAGCTTTGCACCCGAAATGCTCCAGAAAGTCCGGCCAGATGATCCGCTTAAGGCCAAACATTTGGGCCGTGCGCTTCAGCAATTGGCCGAAGAGGGCGCTGCCCGTGTCATCAAACCGTTGATTGGAGCTGATTGGATCGTCGGTGCTGTTGGCATGCTTCAGTTCGAAGTGATGGCGGACCGCATTCGTACCGAATACGATGTGCCCGTTCGCTTTGAAGCGACCGAATTGATCACGGCCCGGTGGATTGGTGGCGAAGCTGCGATGTTGAAAAAGTTCCAAGACAACAACCAGACAGCCATCGGGACCGATCATGACGGCGAACCTGTGTTTTTAGCACGGAATGCTTGGCATCTGAATAAGGCCCAAGAAGATTGGCCGGACCTACAGTTTATGAAAACACGAGAGCAGATCATCTAAGATATGGACGCGCGATCCCCTGATAGGCCTAAGCTCAAGTATCGAGAGCTTCCAAAAGAAGAGAAATTTCGGCTTCTTATGGAAACCAGGGCGGCACGACCTGCCGACCAACCCATGTGGGTGTTCGCGTTTGGGTCACTGATGTGGAATCCGTGTTACGACTACGACGCCAAAGCACCTGCGCTACTTAAGGGATATGACCGTAAGTTTCATATTTGGACGACGCGGGCACGGGGAACGCCTGATTGTCCTGGGCTGGGGCTGTGTTTAGAAGACTGTTCTGGATCATGCTGGGGCATTGCCCATCGTGTGACGCCTGATGATGAGGAAGCGGCCTGGGATCGCCTGTGGGAACGCGAGATGTCGAGCGGTGTGTACCGCCCGGGCTGGGTAACAGTTGAAACTAAAGATCATGGCCCTGTTGTTGCGCTGACGTTCATCGTCAATCGAGACCACACGCATTACACGGGGCCAATGCCGCTGGATGATATGGCCAATATTATGGCGGGCGCTAAGGGAAAATACGGCCTATGTCGTGATTATTTGGCGGGCACGATCAGCGAAATGGAAAAGCTAGGCGTGATTGACCCTGACTTGGTTTCGCTTTTAGAAAAAGTGGATAAATTAGAAGTTTAAGACGTTTGCGTCAGCTGCACTCTGCAGTGGCATCCATCTTGAATTCGCGCTTGTACCAGCCAGGATCAAGCGACAGACCGATGTGACCAGTCGGATTGTGCGCCTTTTTAACGCGGAGTGTCTTTGCCTGACCCGCATCGATCGACATTTTACGTGCACTGATCATTTGGCGGTTTGGACCTGCGATACGAAACAAGGAAAATGTAGCCGCGCGCGGCCATTTGTTACCCGCATTGGCGACGACAAAGACGGTATCGCCGTTTGAGCACTGTGATGAAACACTTACTTGTAATGCTTGGCCCATTACATTGGGAATTGCGGTCGAAAGTCCCGCTGATTTAGGGACGCTACTTCCTTCAGAATACGATGACTGAACGATTTTTTCTGCAGCAGGTGTAGAAACGGATTGGCTATCATCGCCAGCGGCGGTCTCGAACTTGTCCATCGATGCCATTTCTTGTTCATCTGCTAGGCATTGTGCAACTGATGAGAATTGGCGTGATGTATATACAAACTGTGACAGGTCTGATGAGTTTAATTTCATAGGTTCGCCACGAACTTTAACGACAGCACCTTGTCCTCGGGCACGAAGCTGATTGAGCCGCGACAAATTCTTGTCGAGAGCGGCCAAATATGGAGCCCAGTCGCCACTATGAGCACGGTCAACATACTGGCTGACTTGATCATGGGAATACGTACCGATGAAATTACTACGTGGGAAAGGGCTGCACTCTGCAGATGCTGCAGATGCGGCGACAACTAAACCCAAAGATAAAACGGCAGTGCGAAACACAATAATAGTCCCTATGACAGAATCGATGATCACAAGATACGCCGTCTGCCTGACACCAGCCTTACAGTTTATTGTGTATGGAAAACAATTGGTTAAGAAATGCTGCGATGCAGCAGGAAATCACTGTGTTTTGATATTTT
>DGNZ01000072.1 GCA_002389175.1 Rhodospirillaceae bacterium UBA4479
TGGGAACGGCTGGAGCGTGAAAATGCGGTCACCTATCCGTGCAAGGCTGAAGATATTCCAGGTGAAGCCATTTTGTTTGGTGACTCCTTCCCGACCGCTAACGGTCGCGCCAGGCTGGTCCCGACTGATCTGGTCCCACCGGATGAATTGCCCGATCATGATTATCCAATGATCCTGACCACGGGCCGATTGCTTGAACATTGGCATACAGGCGCGATGACTCGGCGTGCAACGACACTCGCTCACCTAGAACCCGAGCCAACAGCGGCCATGAATCCACATCAGATGGGAGAGCTTAGCTTAGCACCAGGGGACATGATCAACGTGGCAACGCGACGTGGTTCCATTGATTTGATGGTGCGTGCCGATCGCGACGTGCCAACAGGTATGGTCTTCGTTCCGTTCTGCTTTAGAGAAGCCGCAGCGAATATCCTGACCAATCCACAGTTGGATCCGATGGGTAAGATTCCCGAGTTCAAATTCTGTGCAGCCAAGGTTGAAAAATCTAAAGCAATCGAAGCCGCCGAGTAATCATAGCGATCCGTTTCAAGGTATCGTATCCTCGGGCTAGGATTGTCGGAGGCTGATCACTATGAATATTGGATATCTCCCAGCGCTGCACGCGCGCTATCGCGGTGATCATTTGGCTGTTGTCTTTGGCAACGAACGGCTGAGCTACCGTGAATTCAACGCACGTATAAATCGTTTAGCAAATGGGTTGCTGCGTGCCGGAGTCTCAAAGGGCAACCACATCGCGACGATCCTGCCAAATTGTATTGAACTGCTGGAACTGTATTGGGCAGCAGCCAAGATCGGCGCTGTTGTGGTGCCATCCAGCGTTTTGCTGCAAGAATCCGGACTTCGGACGTTACTCAATAACTCCGATACTGAAATGGTTTTTTCGACGCCTGCGTTCGCAGATACATTGTCGAATGTGCGCGGCGACACCCACAAAATTGATGCAGACGCGTGGATACTCATCGGTGATGACGTTCCCAATGGCTTTATCAGCTATCAATCTTTTATTGGCGGTGCTTCGTCGGATGAGCCACCCGATGCAGGCGTACAACCCAGCGATCCATACAATATCGTCTATTCCAGTGGCACCACCGGAGAGCCCAAGGGGATCATTCACACTCACGAGGTGCGCGCGTGGTATTGCTCAATTTTCGCCTCGGCCTGGAGAATGACGCCAGAAAGCATCGTCATGCACGCCGGATCGATTGTCTTTAACGGGTCGTTCCTGACGTTAATGCCATGGATGTTTGTGGGCTGCACCTACGTGCTATTACCAAGCTTTGATGCTGACTCGGTACTTGATGTCATTGAACAAGAACACGTCTCGCATACAATTATGGTGCCGTCGCAAATCATCTCATTCATGAATTCAAAACGCTTTGATACCGCAAAACTTCAATCATTAGAAATGATTCAGACACTTGGCGCGCCGCTGCATTTGGAACACAAGCAGCGTCTCATTGATGCCCTACCAGATCGGTTTTACGAGTTATATGGCCTAACCGAGGGTTTTATGACGATCTTGGATAAAGTTGATGTCCCCGCCAAGATGGCATCTGTCGGCTCACCAGCTCGATTTAACGAGTGCAAGATCATTGATGATCAAGGCAACACATTGCCTCCAAACGCGCCTGGCGAAATTTGCGGCCGCGGCCCGATGATGACACCTGGGTATTACAAGCGCCCAGACTTAACGGCAGATGCCATTCGCGATGGATGGCTGCATACGGGGGATATCGGGTATTTGGATGAAGACGGGTATTTGTATTTAGTGGACCGCAAAAAAGAGATGATTATCTCGGGCGGTGTGAACGTCTATCCACGCGATATCGAAGAAATCGCTGTCAGCCATCCAGATGTGATTGAAGCGGCTGTGTTTGGTATTCCTGATGATAAGTGGGGTGAAACGCCTGTCGGTGCCATCGTGTTAAAGACTAATGCAACCGTATCACCGAACGATATTCAGCTTTGGATAAACGATAAAGTTGAGGCCAAGTTTCAACGGCTCAGTGATCTTATTGTATTGGATGATTTTCCTAGGAACGTCGCGGGGAAAACCTTGAAGCGGGATATTAAGGCCTCGTATCTGGGCGAGTGCTAATCATCCGATCGCTTGATCAGGTCTTCGGCCAATCGCATCACAAGAGGGTCCACTTCTCCTTCATCACCATTGCCTTGAGAGCGTCGATCAACCTCTGCACGGACCTCTGCAATATCCACGGGTATTTGACGTATGACGACCGTCAGGACTGCCTCTACTGCCAACAGGTGTGCCGCGATATTCTCGCTGTCTTTGCTTTGGCGGATGGCGTTATCACCAAGCGCTGACATCCCCTCTCCCACCCGACTAAGGCTGTTTTGCAATAGCTCAAGCTGGGCAATCAATCGTCCGACATCGTCGCCACGGGTCTGTGGATTAGGTGTATCGGGCTGATCCATGATCTCTCCGCCTATTCAGGTACTAATATAGCAATGGGTACGCTATCCTACTCGCCCTGAAGACACCAGTTTGATGACAATGTGCCCTGCTTGTTTTCCCATCAACACCTTGAAATTAGATAAAAAATGACTAGATTGAGTATGTTGGCGCGTGGGTGAACGGGCCGCAATGAGGGACACAAGATCATGAAATCTGTTTTGATTGGTAGCTTAGCTGCCGTTGTTATTGCGATTGCTGCTGGTGCTGTTTTGAACACTATCAATCCATCGGTTGCGCAAAAATTCTCGACGGACAACGTTCGTATTTACTGATTTATGCGATGAATGAGCGCCGAGTGCACATGTAAAAAGGGCGGTGCTGATGCACCGCCCTTTTGCGTTTGTTGTCATGATCTTTTGCAGATCATTCTGCTGGTTGTTGGG
>DGNZ01000112.1 GCA_002389175.1 Rhodospirillaceae bacterium UBA4479
GCGCGCATCCAACCATTACATGCCCCAGGAAAACATCAACCAAGTGTTGGTCGATCTAGCGCAAAGGGGCAAACGGACAATGCGACTTAAGGGTGGAGATCCATTTGTTTTTGGTCGCGGTGGAGAAGAGGCACTATATCTTGTCGAAAACGGTGTCCCGTTTGAGGTCGTGCCTGGTATCACGTCTTCGGCCGGATGTGCCGCCTACGCAGGTATTCCTCTAACCCACCGTGGTCTCGCTCATGGCGTCCGATTTGTCACCGGGCATGCAAAAGGCGATGAGCCCCTCGATTTGGATTGGCGGAGCCTCGCCGACCCCGACACGACACTGGTCGTCTATATGGGCTTAAGTAACGCACAAGCCATTTCCGATAAGTTGATTGAACACGGCTTGCCCAGCAACATGCCTGTGGCAATCATCAATATGGGAACGCGTCCTTCTCAGCGAACAATCACCACTACTCTTGGCAACATGTCCGAGACCGCTTCTGCGGCAAGTATCAAGGGCGCAACCTTGTTTGTGATCGGTAAGGTCGTGTCGTTATCTGAAAAATTAGACTGGTTTCAACCCAAGGCTCAAAGTTAGAGCTTTTTGCTACATGTCCCGATCAAGTGCGCGGGCCAAGACCATATAAACCTTACCCATATCCGATGATAAGAACGTCGCGTGCAGCATGCTGTCGGTATCGCGTTTCGCTGACTCATCCAGCAGTTTTTCGAATTCTTCCAGGTAACGCGTGACGTAATCGCGGAACGTACCATCTTCTTGGTACATCTGGCGGATTTGCTGTAGCTTCGCTTTTTCGCGGAACCCAAGAAGCTTGCGAACAAAAATTCCCTTCTCGCCCTTGTTGAAGCGACGCCAATCGTCTTCAGACACTTGGGTCTCCAACACGCGCGAAATATCAACTGCAATCGATTGTAACCGCTCAGAGATAAACGTGGCTTGGCGCGTGAAGTCTTCGAGAGCCGCTGACTCTGTCTTCTCGGTCAAAGATGCCAACAGAGCCGAAGCCTCGTTCGATGCACTGCGGACATTTTCTGTGCGTTCATCCAACACCTGATTGATCTCATGGGATTTTCTAGCGACATCTGAGGTCGCTTTTGACAATGCATCAACATGCCCACGGACAGATTTATCCCAGGCCGCCACTTTGCCCAATGCCCCATCGGTCGTACTCGACAATTCTTGAGCGCGCCGTGCCAACGCTTCGCCCAATGCTTCTAGGCCGCGTTCCGCACGATTGTATGTGGTCGAAAGATCAAGCATCTGGCGACGGAGACCTTCGGTCCCACCCTCGAAGCGTTCGATGATCTCTTCGCTCTTATCGCCCGCATCATGGATTTGCGCACGCAATGTATCAGCCGCACGGGTAAGTTTGGAGACGTTCAAATCAGCAGCCATTGATGTCTCGGAAGCGCGCTGACCGATAACTTCGCCAACTCGTTCCAACCGGTCGACGGCGTCTTCTGTGGTTGTTTCAAGCACTTTGCCGCGATGACGTAAGCTATCAGTGGCTTCTTCCAACTGCGCAGTCGATTTGCGCGCAACGATGCTGACCTCTTGGAAGCGCTCGCGCAGGTTCTGACTAACTTCGTTCATCTCATGCGTGCCGCGATCTGTAATATCGCTCAGTTCTCGGGCACTCTCGCGAAGTTCAACATTCACGGTCTCAACGGCATTTGATGCCTGCTCAGCGGTTTGCTGCACGTCCATCGCATGTTTGTTCAGCAGATCAGAAGATACACTCATCAATTGCGATGCGCGTTCGGCAGAACTGCTCATCTCGTGAGTGCGCGTTTGAATATCTTCACTCACCCTATTCAGCTTAGCAGCAGCATCGTTAGACGTGTTGGTCAGGCCGCTTGATTGTTGATTAAGGATATCGGCAAAGCGTTGAACGTGATTGCTTGCAGACTCGTACGCATTCGTCAGCGACTCAGAACTATCACGCAGCAGATGGCCGACATCCCCCATACGTTCTTGAGTCTTATCAAGCGTTGTATCGAGATTCTCATGATGGCTCCGAAGCGATCCGGATATTCCCGATAACTTGTCAGCAGCCTTATCCGCAGCGCTGGATGTTTTCTCGGCCTCTAACATCAGATTGCGGCTAACTTCTTCCAGGCGGCTTAGGGTTTCTGCCGACGCATCGCGCGTCAAGTCAGCGCTTTCGCGCATCGTCGCCGACGATGCATTGATCTGATCAGATGCCCGTTTTGCACTTGATGACAGCTCTTCGGCACCCGTTTGTAGTATTTCGCCCGCATCTATCATCCGGCGCCGCACAATTTCAGATGCTGAATCGACCTGCGTAACCCGCTCGGTCAGAACATCGCCCACACCTTCGATATCGGCGTACGCGCGACTGGAAACCGTTGCTAAATCATCAGATTGACGCATTAGCAGATCTGTCACCAAATTCAGCAACTGGGCCGCCCGGTCCGATGCTTTAGCAATCTCATGCGAGCGAGAATTCAATTGCTTACCAACTTTCTCAACTTGATCAACAGCCTGTTCAGACTGCTTTTCAAGTGCGCCAGACTCATCTGACATCAACTCGGCGACATTTCGGATTTGCGATGATGCCTGATCCGAGGCCGACATCAGATGCCGAAGATGATTGCCAAGCTCTTGGCCAACGGCAAGCAATCGGGCCTTGGCGGTCAATGACGATTGATCAATGGTTTCTGTTTCACGGCGAATGGCGTCGCCTGCATCACTCAAGATATTAGAAGATTGGGCAGAAACGACGGCTAAACGATCCGCATTGGCTTCTAAGGATTCAATCGTCCGTTCCATCTCCTGTTCGGCCCGTGTCGCGACGGCACTCAGTTCTTGCGAACGATCTTTTGTCGCACGGCCCAGGTCATTAATAGCCCGTTGCGCCTGCTGGGTATCTTGGGTTAGCTGTCCGAGTTCTTCAGATGTCGCGCGCGCGGTCTCAGCCACACTCTCTGCGGTATTGCGAACGGTGCCAGCCCCGTGGTTGAGGGCATGTGCGACGCGCGTCACATCGTTGACCCCCTTATCCGCAACACGGGTCATATCATCTGATGTGTCGCTCAATAACTCACTCAATTTAGCAAGGCGCGCATCAGCTGTGTCGGCAGTAGACTCAATTTCCTCGCCGCGAAGACGCAATGCTTCTCCCGCCTCATCAAGCCGCAGCACACTTTGATTTGCAGCGCGCGAAACGGTGCCTATTTGTTCGCTAATCTGCTCGCCAGCCTCAGCGAAACGCTCAATCGCCCGATCGGCCGTTTCATCAACCTGTTCAGATCGTCGGCGTAATTCCTCGCCAACTCGCGCAACCTCGCCAAGAACCCGCTCACTGACCATCGTTAATTCGTCAGTATCGCGACGCAGTGTATTGCCGACAGCCTCACCACGCTCAGCTGCCAAATCAGCAGCTTGTGACATTTCGCGTGCCTGCAACCGGAATGCCTCTCCCGTACCGCGAACTCGTTCAGCAACCATCGCGGCTGTAGATTCCAGTTGGCGGGCATCTTCGCGCACCGCATCGCCAACGTCTTGGACGTCGGAAACCACTTTATCGGAAATTTTCGACAGCATATGTGTCTGTCGTGCGACTGAATCTTCGATATCTTTTGTGCGTCCCTGCACCCGATCCACAGTCTGGACCAAATCACCCGTTTGACGCTCAAAAATTTCTCGCATCGTGGTTGCTTGGGCCAATGCCTCGGCGTTCTGCTTGGCCATTTCGTGGGTTTTATCGGAAAGCTCTGACGCACCAATTTTCAAATTTTCAGTGGCATCATCAGACAGATCGATCAATTCGCTAACACGATCCCGCACAACCTCTCCAATAGCGCTCAGTGCATCGGCGGTATCCTGTGCTGTGCTTTGGGCAGCAGCAACGGTGTCTCGTAGCGCCTCTGAACGGTCATCGAATAAGGTCGCTGATTCTTGTGCCCGTTGCGATGCCGTGTTGGCCACCAGATAAAGTTCTTTGGATTTCCGGCCGATCACTTGCGCCAGGTCCTCTGCGCGCGCCGACGCACGATCAGACGATACGGTCAGGTCATATGCGTGTTTTTGTAAGACCTCTCCCGCACCACGGGCCCGGTCTGTCGCGTTATCGATCGCTTGCGAAAGATCTTCGGTCTGCCGCCTTAACGCATCAGCCACCGCATGCGCACGCAAATCGGCATCCTCGGATACTTTGGACAATTCCATCGCACGCTCGCGGACCAGCTTACTGACCGCTTCACCGCGACGCATGGCATCTTCGGTAGCGCTATTCAGGTCCTTGGTCTGCTTACGAAGCGAGTCCGTGATTTCACGAAGGCGACTTTGCGCGTGATCGCTTGGATAGATCATTTGCCGCATTTGCCAGCGCAACGCTTCGGTTTCGTGATGAATGTTCAGACTGCGGTTGTAGACAATCACAATCACCCACAGCAGCGCCAATGGCGTGACAACCCCAGCGGCCAGGCCACCAACTTCATGCGGTAATAATGCTGTTAGGTTATTCCAGCCTAAATTCTGCTCAACGAATTGGTAAGAAAACCAACCCCAAATGGCACTGGCAATAATTGCACCCGCAGGCAACAGCCTGAATTTCACCCAAAAAGGGGACTCTGGTCGCATGGGTGCATCATCAAGCGCCCCCTGATACTCAGATTTCTGACCGTCTAAATCAGCCGGTAAAATGGCGTCGAAGGCACCACCACCATCATTTTTATCCGCCACGCCAGATTTTGCGTTGTTTTCCTCGGCCATTCGAGAAAACTCCAAAAAATTACCAGTCGACTATCATAGGGCACTACATCAAGCGCCGTAAACCAGTTTTGATGGCGATATATTGTGTATTACGTGGATAACTCAGATATTAGGTCAATAATTCGATCACTAACGCCACCATCTCGCGTATCATCGAATAAAGCCGCTGCGAAACGTGCCCGAACCTCTGTTCCTGCATCTGGTGTCTTTAAAGCCAGATCTACGGCTTTGGGCAAGTCTGCTGGATTGACTATTTCTCGCCCAATTTCACGCCAACGCCATTCAATCCCCTGTGCATCATATGCTTCAGGATCACGGGTATAATTTGGATTTCGAAGTAAAAGAATAGGCCGGTCGACGGCGAGAAAATCAAACATCACACTCGACGCATCTGTCACCAACACGTCCGCAGACTTCAAATAGGGAATGATGTCCGCTTCTGGGTCATCAATCAGCACAACGTTATCATGATCAATCGCTGCTTGGCGCCAATGGCGGATCCATTCGCCATGGAGCTGAAATGTATCTGGATGCGGCTTGATCACAACGGTGACATCATCACGGGCACCACGAAGATACTCTATCGGGGCCTCGGCAATCATCGGGGCCGATGAAATATGCGGCCGTGCTGAGGGTGCATACAGGATGCACGACCGGGAATCGATTAACGAAGACGGTGGCGTGATGACGTCGCCGCGGAACAAACGCTCCAACCCAATATATCCTGCGGGGTGGATCTGATCGCCCGGGAATACGCCCGCCCTGCTCCACATATCTGCCAACAAGACGCCCGGCGCGCACACGGCATCAGCATTCTTAAACATAGATGGATAACGATTGAATGACGCCAAGACACACGGGCAGATGATGATATGTGCATTCGGAAAATGCTCTCTCAGGCGTCCACCCCGCATGTCAGATGCAATAATGACATCAGGTGTGAATGCTTTTATCTCGTCGATATCACCAGACAGCAACGGCCAATGGACTTCTGAAATTGCCGAGAATAGATCAAAGAACGCATGGAAAGCGGTCGCACGATCAAAATAGATGGCGACACGCCGTGTGCGGCTGTCTTGATCCAGCAATTTCTTACCAGCACGTTCTGCGCCCAAGCTCATTTCACCAGCGTGCGCGCGCAGGTTTGAAGGCTCTATCCGGAGCGCATCACGAAACGATTGTAGCGCCTCGGCACGTCGGCCCGCACTTTTCCGAGCATACCCCAAATGCACCAATGCCGCAGTGCGCTTTGGATTTAGCCGAAGACTTCGTTCCAAACACTTCACCGCATTATCGGCAGCACCCAATCGACGATAGGAGACGCCTAACAGATACTGGGCTTCGTCATTTTCGGGCGATAGCTCTACTGCTTTTTGAAGTTCTGCTATCCCCTGCTCGGCGTCGCCGCGCAATACCAACGCCTTACCCAAATCAAGTCTGATATCGATGCCTGTCGGATTGGCGATAGCCGCTTTTTCGAAATGACCGATGGCGGCATCAAGATCGTTCGTCTGGGCATGAATTTCACCCAAATGGAGATTGGCGACGGGGTCCTGTGGGTTTTTTGCCAAGGCTTCACCAAAATGTTGATAAGCAACCTGATCAGCACCTTGTTCGCGGGCTGCAATGCCCAGATCATTCGATGATACCCCATCATGGTCGGTACTCTCATCAGCCCCCTCTGGCATCGACAAGATCACGATACCCAGCTTTGCCAGCCAACCGATGGTGCGCGGTAATTTGTAACGCCGTCCCTCCGCGATCAATTCCGCCAATTGATAAACGGCGAGACCTTCGTGTTCGGACAAATGATCAAGCAAATGCGCCTGTTCATCGTGCTCTAGCAGATACGCAGCAGCGACATCATTGATCGCATTGGTTCGCAGCCGGGCCAAGCGCTGCGACAGTCCCTCTCCAGATGACATGCCAGGCGCGCGCATGACCAAAGTGTGTTCATTGATCGCATGAGATGCATACGGGCGGAATACAGAATAAGGATCATCCATATGTGGGACCGCAGGGCTGCCCTTTGCTGGCGGAGCGATCTCAGCCCCTTCTTCACGTATGCGGCGCAGTTCAGACCATAGCAATTGATGACGGCGCACAATGGCAGACCAATCAAAGGTATCGATGGCATGTCGTCGTGCAGCATCACCGATGGCCTGCCGCTTGCCAGGGTCATTCGCCAATAACTGGAACGCATCCGCCGCGGCACGAATATCTAGGGCTGTCGTTTGATTAACGGTCCCCGCTAAGAATGTGTCAGCACGATGTAGGTTAGCTGGCTCTAGGCTATTTTCCGGGGCGAGAGTCAAATCCCCGCCACTTTCAGGCAATGGCAGCCACGTCGGAATAAGGAAACCATGCTGCTGTGATTTCACGATGTCGCGATTGGATCCCCAATCAGCAGCGACAATTGGTAAACCAGCCGCCATCGCTTCCAGGATTTCGCTGTCTAATCCATGGGAAATCGTATCATGGAATGCTGCATACACATCCGCCGCATGCCAGACCCGATCACGGACTTCGGGTTCGCGGCCATCTAAAAACACAGCATTTACACCCGGTGCGAATTCACGAACGGCATCGCGATACGCACGCTCCATCTGTTCGTTTTCAAACCAACCTGCCTGCAGCAAATGGATGCGGACACCCGTCCGCCGGGTCGCGGCCTCAAGCGCCAGATATAATGGTGTTGGATGCGCGCGCGCGAAAAATGCAAAATTGCCCGTTGTCAGAACGCACAGGTCATCATCTTGAATGCCCAAACGACGACGAACAGCGATCCGATCATTCTGGGATTGGGTGTTATCTGCGTAGGCGTCAGCATTTATCCCCGATGGAATAACATATCGAAGCCCCGGGTAATTGATCGCGGCCCCTGAGCGGCTGAGTAAATATTCTGATTGTCGTGCCATCAGGGTCTCGGCCGCCTGTTTGATGGTCTTAGACGGGAAAACCAGGGCATCCCATGGCTGTGCCGGCGCCGTTGTTAAAGCTGATAACACATCATGCGTTTGCGCGGCTCCAAGATCACTAAATTCCGAGACGATAGAATAGGATCGCTGTCCAACGGTACGGCGGCGCCACAATAACGGACTTGGGTCACTGTCCTTTATCCGAAGAACGGGCGCATCTGTAAATTTTGACACTTCCCCCAAACCCACATGGACGCATTCACGCCCCTCTGTGTCCGCGCGTGTCACGCGACTGACAAAGTCGTCGTAATCGTCTGAGTTTTGGGATTGGCAAAAGAACCTATCAACGCCTGAATGATTGATGAAAGCACCCAGAAACGAGCCTGCCGGGCTTGGCTTTACATCGACATGCTGGCGATAGAAATGGACAGCGTTCTCGGCTTGAACAACGGCGGTATCCTGAGGCTGTTTAATTGGTTTTACCCTGACCGCCATAACCCATCAGCATCCAATAATTTAAAACAGGTGCTGGCCACCCGTGACCCAGATTTCAGTCCCCGTCACGTAACGACTGTCATCAGAGCACAGATAATAAATAGTTCCCGCTACATCGGCGGGGGTTCCCATCCGCTGCAAGGGAATACGTGGGATCAACAGATCGTATTCTGGCCCCACCATTTCAGTTTCGATTTCACCAGGGGCTACAGCATTCACACGTACATCCAACTGCGCAAATTCGTTGGCCATTTCTCGGGTTAAACCAGATAAAGCCGCCTTAGAAATAGAATAAGCTGACCCTGCAAATGGATGAATGAAATGCCCCGCAATGGATGTCACATTCACAATGGCACCTTCGCCCTTATGCAGCGCAGACGCAAAGCCTCGTGATAATCGTAACGGTGCATAAAAATTCAATTCGAACACATCATGCCATGCATCCAAGTCACCATTCAAAATGCCCAAGCGTTCCTTATACGGTGTCTTTGGCGACATCCCTGCATTATTGATCAAAGCGTGCAACGGGCCACCTTCTAGCGCATCCGTGGCCTCTTCAATGAAATTTTTGACACTTTCAGGGTCGCCCAAATCGGTTGGGATATGCTTTGTCCATTTCGGCTCACGTTTACAGCCTTCGGGCGTGTCTTCGCGTGAACACGTGATGATATTCCATCCACGATCCAGAAACATGCGGGCGACATGGTGTCCTATGCCTCGGCTGGCACCAGTGACGATAACTGTCTTACGTTCTTCATTTTCTTCCATACCTAAACGGTACTGGAAACACACAACACTTGCCAGTGTGTACGCATCGATTTTATGAGAAGCTTGAACTAAGTTTTTCCACTCGGTGATTCAAAATGTGCGCTCGATACGAATTCAAAACTTTAGTCAGCGATTTGATGGAGGCGTATGACTTACCAGAAGCGCCGGCTCTACCAAACCAATCCGAAATAAGACCCACTGACGTTGCTGTAGTTGTGCATCAGGACCGCACCACCGCCACCCAACCGTGGGGTTTCCAAGTCGACTGGACCAAACAGCCAATGATCAATGCGCGGGCCGAAACACTGACCGAGAAGCCGACTTTTCGGCC
Organism: Rhodospirillaceae bacterium UBA4479; assembly: GCA_002389175.1. Lineage (GTDB taxonomy): Bacteria > Pseudomonadota > Alphaproteobacteria > Rhodospirillales > Casp-alpha2 > UBA4479. Next base: position 9,260 of record DGNZ01000112.1, read on the forward strand.
ATGGTTGCAGTCCCGATGTATCGTTCCTGCATCTGCTTATTTCGAATGGCGTACAGATGATTTGGGCAAAAAGAGAAAAAACCGTATTTGGTTGCCCGATGATTCAATGATGTCGATGGCTGGCCTAACCGATGGTGAACGGTTCACGATAGTCACCTGCACACCGTCACGCGCGATAGAGCATATCCACAGCCGGATGCCCGTCGTATTGGCAGCCAATGATGTAAATTGTTGGTTATCCGATGATCCGTTTGATCAGGTGATGTCAGTACTTCAGCCCTATGGCGGCGTCATCACGTTCGATGAGGAAAAGCCACCCCCGCCTGCACAACAAGATTTATTTGGTTGAGTTTAACGTCAGCCGCACTGGCCACGATGGCGTATCAGATGATCTGCGAGCACACATGCCATCATCGCTTCACCAACGGGAACAGCGCGTATACCCACACAAGGATCATGTCGGCCCTTGGTGACAATTTCAGTTTCATTGCCATTACGATCAACAGTTTCGCGTGGCGATAGGATTGAACTGGTCGGCTTTACCGAAAAGCGAACAACAACATCCTGCCCAGTGGAAATTCCGCCCAACACGCCGCCATTGTTATTCGATGTAAAAACGGGTTTGCCGTTTTCCATTCTCATCTGATCGGCATTTTGCTCACCCGTCAGGGCAGCAGCCCCCATGCCAGCGCCAACCTCGACACCCTTCACGGCATTGATCGTCATCATGGCACAGGCAAGATCACTATCGAGTTTGCCATACACAGGCGCGCCCCATCCCGCGGGCACGCCAGATGCGACAATTTCAATGACTGCGCCCACCGAAGAGCCAGACTTTCGAATACCATCCAAGTACGTAGCAAATTTATCGGCAATCGCTGCATCCGGGGCAAAAAACGGATTGTTATTTACCTCGTCCCAGTTGCGCGTATTCGGATCAAGCGTGATTGTGCCCATTTGAACGAGCCCGCCGAGTATCACAATATCATCGCCGATAACCTTGCGTGCGACGGCGCCTGCAGCCACCCGCATCGCTGTTTCGCGAGCCGACGACCGTCCACCACCCCGATAATCACGAATACCGTATTTAGCATCGTAGGTGAAATCAGCATGACCCGGGCGGAATTTATCTTTGATATCGCCATAGTCCTTGGACCGCTGGTCGGTATTTTCGATCAGTAGACCAATCGATGTTCCTGTGGTTTTGCCTTCGAACGTGCCCGACAAGATTTTGACTTGGTCGGCTTCTTGGCGTTGGGTTGTGTACTTGGATTGCCCCGGACGTCGCTTGTCCAAATAGGGCTGAATATCGTCTTCGGTGAGATCCAATCCTGGCGGGCAGCCATCAATCACGCAGCCGAGCGCGGGGCCATGGCTTTCGCCAAACGTCGTGACCCGAAACATGTGCCCGAAGGTGTTATCCGACATCTATATTTGCCTATTGATCAAACGACAGAGATATCAGGCGCATCGACGGCCTTCATACCCACGATGTTGTAACCACAGTCGACATGATGGGTTTCCCCGGTCACACCGCT
>DGNZ01000173.1 GCA_002389175.1 Rhodospirillaceae bacterium UBA4479
ATGGGCGTGGAGTTGATGGGCAAAACGCTCGGCGTCATCGGGTGTGGCAACATCGGCGCCATCGTTGCTGACCGTGCACAGGGCTTAAAGATGAAAGTCGCTGCGTTCGATCCGTTTTTGACCGAGGAACGGGCCGAGACATTGGGTGTCGAAAAACTCGAACTTGATGATCTGTTGGCCAAGGCTGATTTCATCAGTTTGCACACGCCGCTGACCGATCAGACCCGCAACATCATCGATGCCACGGCATTAAATAAAACCAAGGCAGGCGTGCGTATCATCAATTGCGCGCGCGGCGGATTGGTCGATGAGGTGGCTCTGAAAGCAGGACTTGAATCCGGTCATGTGGCAGGTGCTGCGCTGGATGTGTTCAGTGATGAACCAGCAACAGAAAACCCACTGTTCGGTATGGACCAAGTGGTTTGCACGCCGCACTTGGGCGCGTCGACGTCTGAAGCGCAGGAAAAGGTCGCTGTTCAAGTGGCCGAACAGATGGCTGATTTCTTGCTGACGGGGGCGGTGACAAATGCCCTCAACATGGCGTCAGTTTCTGCCGAGGAAGCACCGATCTTAAAACCCTATATGCGCTTGGCTGAGCATTTGGGCGCGTTTGCGGGGCAGGCGACCCAGAGCGCGATCACGGGCATTGAAATCCGATACGAAGGTCATGTCGGGACGCTGAACCAGAAGCCGCTGACGTCGATTGTCCTCAGGGGCCTTTTGGGACCGTTGCTGGTCGGCGTGAACATGGTCAACGCACCCGTCATTGCCGAGGAACGGGGTATCAAAATTGTCGAATCCCATTCAGAAACAGCGGGTGATTTTCATACCCTCATCACGGTGTCCGTGACGACCGATGAACAAACCCGTTCTGTATCTGGGACACTGTTCAATCACGAACCGCGCTTGGTCTCGATCAAGGGGATCCGAATGGATGCGGGTTTAGGGGCGAACATGCTATATGTCGCCAACCACGATAAACCGGGTCTGATTGGTGCGATGGGGACGTTGTTGGGCGAGTCGGGCGTGAATATTGCGACGTTTAATCTGGGGCGTGCCGACAACGGCGGTGATGCCATCGCATTGATTGAGATTGATGGCCAACCCGCAGATGAACTCGTCCAACGCGTTCAAAACTTGGAGCACGTGGTCCACGCGATCCCGATGCAATTTTCATGAGTACGATGATCACAACCGATAACCCCACGGGGCATGATATCGAGGCCGAAGCGCACGAGGTTCTTGATGTCTTGGCCAAGGGCGGGGTGGCTGTCATTCCGTTGAATGTTGCCTATGGGATTGTCGGGCAAACTGAATCGGCTATTCGAAAAATCTTCGAAATCAAGAAACGTAGTTATGAAAAACCATCCGGCATGTTCGGGGGCGCTGCGGCGTCCGCCGATGTGCATATTCTAACGCCACAAGGACAAGAAATACGCGAAGCGTTGGTCCACGAAGCGAATTTGCCGTTTTCCATCGTGGCTGAGTATCGCAAAGACAGTCCGTTGATTGCCAGTGTCGATCCCTTTGTGCTGCAAACCAGCACCAAGGGCGACACCATGGATATGCTGCTGAACGCCGGGCCGTTTCATAACATGATGGCATCGATCAGCCATACGCGGAAAATGCCGGTATTCGGGTCCAGTGCGAACCAATCGCTGTCCGGTTCTAAGTATCAAGTTGATGAAATCGAAGCCGACCTTTTATCGGCCGTCGATATCGTGATTGATCACGGCCGTTGTCGTGATGCGAACGAGCAAGGTTTATCCTCGACGATTATCGATTTCAGGGATTTTTCGGTCGTTCGGGCTGGATGCCGATTTGATGAACTGACGGCGTTTCTTGCAGAGCGCTTTCAGGTGACATTGAAGGCTGCCTGACGCGATTGATTAAGCGGTGCTATCACCGATCCGTTGCGCTATTTTGTGATCTTCGCCAATTTTGCTGATGTCGAATGGCGTTGTCGTGTAGATCAGATTCAACCAATTCCCAAACAGGATATGCGCGTTCGCGCGCCATGTGTTGACGGGCGGTTGAGACGGATCATCACCGGGGAAGTAGTTCCGCGGCAACTGTATTTCATCACCTTTTTCGACATCACGGGCATATTCGTCGCCCAGTGTTGTTGAGTCATATTCCAGATGATTGAACATGTGCACGTGATTGAGCTTGGTATCGAAGACCAACGCGATACCGGCATCAGCAGATTCTGCCAATATCTGTAAATGCGCATGCTGCTCCAGATCATGCCGATGATTTTCGGTGTGTCGCGACACAGGAATGGGGATGGCATCATTCATGCCACGCATCAGTGGCGACGCTGTATCCAACACGCTGTGCCAGAAAACACCAAATGCCTTTTGATCCAGCATGTATTTAGGCACCTGATAAAAATGATACAGCGCAGCCTGTGCACCCCAGCACAGATTAAACAAACCGTGCACATTCGTTTGGGCCCAGTCGAATATATCGCACAGTTCGTCCCAATAGTTGACGTCTTCGAAGTCGAGTTTTTCGATGGGGGCACCCGTTATAATCAGGCCGTCAAATTTCTGATCACGAACTTCTGTCCACGGATGATAAAAATCTAACAAATGCTGCTGCGACGTTGTTTTAGGCGTATGAGATGTCAGCGACAGTAATGTGACTTCGACTTGCAACGGTGATGCGCCCAAAACACGCGCGAGTTGGGTTTCTGTCTTGATCTTTTCCGGCATCAGATTCAGCACAGCGATCCGCAATGGCCTTATATCTTGGCGCATGGCGTCTTCTTCTTTGATGATCGGCACGCCCTCTGTCTCGAGGATTTGCCGTGCTGGCAGCGCTGATGGAATCTTAATAGGCATTAATGACTTCCTCAGCCGACAGATGCGCGTTCTTCGGCACGTGCTCGGCATATGGATAAGTAGCGTTCCGCATTGGTTTTCGCAACCTCGTCGCGGTCACGCTGTTCCAACAGAACATTATAGATTAATTCGATGAATTTTTCAGGGTCTGGTACTTTGCCCGTGGTGGCATCGCCGCCCAAAAGCCGCTCTACGTCAATCTCGAAGCCATGTTTTTTGGCAAACTCGGCATAGCGCGGTTTTCGATCTTCGAGCAATAACGGGAACAACCGCCGGGCAAATGCCTTACTATCAACGCCCGAACCATCTTCAGGTTCGTCCGCAATGTGGCGTTCAATGAAATCTGGATAATAAAACAGTGGTTTAGGATCCGTTTGGGCGCGTTCTTTCAACGCGTCTTCGCCAGCAGCATTGGCACGGATGTATAAGACCATCGTAGACCCCGTCAGCGCGCTGATCACAGGGTCGTTGGGGGCATTCAAGTCGACGATTTCACACAGGCTGCCGGATGCGTCATTGATGAAGTTTTTACATTCATAAATACGCCACGCTTTTTCCATGAACCGCGGTACGTCCTGCATAGAGCTAATCTCTGCAGCGCGGTATTGCTGCTGACGCTCTAAAAATGTGGCTTTATCCAATCCCCCGTGTTTCGGGTCACCAAACATCCCAAGGTAGGTTGATACCGGGTCTAAATTATCGACCGAAATGTTGTGATTGATGTAGATGGAATCGGAACGCAACAGGTCCGCCACAAACGCATCTGTGCGCATGATCCGGAACTTGATGTTGTCGATAATATGCTCGGCCAAATACGCGGTGCCGATCCGATAATCTGCTGAATAATGGAACCAGTTATCATCACGCCGAAGCTGCTTTGACAGCATTGTCTTACCGACGCCGGACATCCCTAAAAGAGACACAGCATGGGGCAATTGGGCAAATTCATCCAAAGAGGGGAAGGCGTTTGGCATGGGATGGAACCTATCGCTTTTGCATATCAACGTTATTGAAAACGTGGGTGATCATTTGGGTTGAAGATTTCAACAAATCACAGTGGGGTCAAATACGTAATACAATCGTATTTCACTAATATGATAATCAGAATGATTCGCACTAACTATTTGTATTTTCGGCAAGTTTTTGATTGCCGATGCGCAGTACTCGGATGCTAAGCTGTACGTAAGGGAGGAGTGTTCTGCCTTGCCGCCAAAAACAATCAATATGCGGCATCGGGTAGAGTGGTGAAAAGATCACCATATCTCCGTCTAAATTTTTTAAACCGTTGCGAACACGCGGAGGAGACGTAATGCAAAAATCACTCAGTATCGATCCGGATAAGTGCACAGGCTGCCTACAATGTGAACTGGCTTGTTCCTATGACAATGAAAACGCATTCAATCCTGCGAAGTCGCGGATCAAGGTATTTACGTTCCACGAAAAGGGCCGGTTTGTGCCGTATACCTGCACACAATGCGACGAAGCCTGGTGCATGCATGCATGCCCTGTGGATGCGATCACGTTGGATAAAGCTTCAGGTGCCAAGATTGTTCACGATAACCTGTGTGTCGGTTGCAAAGTGTGCACCATCGCCTGCCCATTCGGGACGATCAACTACAACGCAGACACCGGCAAA
>DGNZ01000340.1 GCA_002389175.1 Rhodospirillaceae bacterium UBA4479
CGACATCTTCACCAGCCGCGATCCGGATTGGATCAATACTGAACGTGGGCCACAGTTTTTGCGTATGTGCCACTTGTGCCCGTGTCATCTTGGAACAACTGCCTGCGATAACAGCTGCTCGACCATCAACGTTGGGCAACGATGGGGCTGTGCTCGCCGCCAAGTCTCCAGATTTTCGAAAATTCTCGGCCAATCCAATTGCAATACCGGACCCACCCGTGATGAGCTTAGTCGTCGCAAGTGCGGCCCCCACTTCATGCAAGTCGCTATCCGACAGTGTATCCACGATTGCGTGACGAATGCCATTCTTTCGCATCTCATCGAAAACCGATGAAATTGCTGCGGCACCTTGTGCCACCGTCGCATATTCAACCAATCCGACTATGTGCGGCGTTTGACGCGACAATACGCGCACCAAGTTCGCATCTGTCATCGGCGTCAGCGGATGGTTTTCCATCCCGCTTTCGGACAACAATCCATCACCGACAAACAAATACCCTTTGTAAATCGAACGCCCCGTCGCTGGAAATGCAGGACAGGCAATCGTGAAGTCTTGGCTCAGCGCATCAAGTAATGCATCCGCAACAGGCCCGATGTTCCCCTCATCCGTGGAATCAAAGGTCGAACAATATTTGAAGATAAATTGCTGCGCGCCCGCGTGCTGTAAATATCCAAGCGCGGCCAACGATTGAGTAACAGCTTGCTCAGCTGGGATCGTCCGCGATTTCAACGCAATCACCAATGCATCAATGCCATCCAATGACAATGTGTCGTCAGGAATGCCGATACTTTGAACTGTGTTCATACCGGATTTCACAAGTGTATTGGCAAGATCAGTGGCGCCGGTGAAATCATCGGCGATACAACCTAATAACATTTTCGATTATCCTGACAGTTTTGCGACGCTAGTCCCCGTAGCGAATATATTCATCCCAAGTGCGTTCCAACTTTCGAAGCATCTCAATGGCGTTGGTCATTGTATCCGTGTCACCAATACTGTCTTGAAACTTCATCCCGTTGTTTTCTTCTAATTCGCGGACACCGACAACGACTTGTTTGCCTTTTTCGGTCAACTTGACAGTGATCGATCTTTTATCGTGCAAGGCACGTTCCTGATCCAGGTATCCGTAGTCGGTGAGTTTTTTGATATTATAAGATACATTCGAGCCTTGATAATACCCGCGCTCAATCAGATCTCGGATGATGATTTCATCGTCGCCAATATTGGCAAGAATAAGCGCCTGCACCCCGTTGATGTCGCGAATGCCAATTCTTTTAAGCTCTGTCCTAAGAACATCTAGAAACCGCCGATGCAACCGTTCAATCAGCAGTGTCAGATCAATATACTCTTTACTCACGTTGCCCCTTTCCAGTCCCTATAGATGACTATAGCCTATTGTAATGTTTAGGAAATACGAAGCTCGTTGTCAGTGATGCACGCCACATTTAGCCGAAAACTGTTCGACCTTCAGGTAATGCGAATTTGCGGGTTTGTGCTTTGTGCTTCATTGCTCGCATCGTGCGGCGGCCCTGTCCCGACACAAGAAGAAATCAAACAAGACACGCGAGACAATCGGGCGGCACAGTTGGTCCGCGTCGCTGACACAACACGCGAGGGCGGCGACTTTTCTAATGCGATGCAATTATATGCGCGCGCTGCCGCCATGCGATTGGATTGGGCTGTTCCCCTTAAACGATTGGGCGAAACGGCCATAGTTGCGGGACAATTTGCCAGAGCACGCAATGCCTATCAAAAAGCATCCAATATTGATCCATCAGATATCGAAAATCACCTAGGCATAGGCCATGTAGATCTAAAAACCGGTGAGTATGATAGCGCCCTCGCTTCATTCGAGACCGCGGCGCGATTAGACCCCGAAGACAATCGCGGACATAACGGGGCCGGGGTCACGCTAGATCTTATGGGACAACACGCCCGGGCCCAGGACCGATACATTACCGGCATGGAAAAGGCACCAGATAACTTACCACTCCAAAATAATTTGGGTTTGTCCCTCGCATTATCTGGCGAACATACTGAGGCCATTGATGTTTTACAAAAAGCATCGGCTGCGGCCGGCTCAGGCAACGAGACACGATCAAATCTGGCGTTGGTATACGGCTTGATGGGCGACGAAGAAAACGCCCGTCTGACCGCTTCGATTGATCTCAAACCTGCCGAAGTCGCAAACAATTTAAGCTACTTCGCACGACTGCGCGCCATGTCATTTGAAGACCGCGTCAAAGCGGTATTTGGCTTGGTTAAATAACTTTAAAGCGTCAGCAAGTTATCAATCGTAGAGATCACAGCAGGGCCCAGCAACACCACGAACAACGACGGTAGAATAAACAAGATCAATGGCACCGTGAGAGTAGCGGGCAGCTTGGCCGCTTTTTCTTCGGCGCGCATCATCCGCTCGTTTCGAAATTCTGCGGGTTCCGGTCGCGATACCTTCATTACACGTCGCGGTTACGGCAATGACACTATCGCCGATTACAGCGTTGCCAGTGCGGGCGTATTTTACGCCGACAAAATTGATTTGAGCGATTTCGGCTTCGCCAGTTTTCATGATCTAGTTCTCTCAGACATTGATGGCGATGCGTATATCGATCTCGGCAGTGGTGATTCCATCACCCTCGAAGGAGTGAACTCAGGCAATCTGAGCGCAGACGATTTCTCATTCTAATTTACAATCAGACAAGGCACGAACAATGACGATGTCCAGAACAGACGCAGTCCATGAAGCAGCAGCCTCAAATAAATGGCCAGGCCTCTTAGCGGCATTTAAGACCCTACGAGGAGAGATGCTTCACCTACTTGGGTTCAGTTTTGCTATGAACTTGTTGGTTCTTTCGGTGCCCATTTTCATGATCCAGGTTTTTGACCGGGTATTGACCAGCCATAGCATGGAAACACTCACACTATTAGCTGTTGGAACTGTTTCAGCACTGCTTGTTATGGCGGTGCTGGATGTGATCAGGGGGCGTATACTCGTCCGCTCCGCCAGTGCGTTAGAGCAGTCTCTAAGTGCTGATTTAATCGGACATGGACACTTCAATCGATATTCGGATATCGCAAAGTTACGTAACTTTCTAAACGGCCCCGCACTGATTACGTGCCTGGATATACCGTGGGTCCCGTTGTTCATCGGATTAATTTTTGTCATTCACCCGACCCTTGGCTGGATTGCACTTTGCGGCGCCGTCACTTTGGTTTTATTGGCATACTTATCTGAAAAAATGACACGGTCTAATATGATCGCATCAAGACATGCCGATGATATTCTTGGCAGTTTCACCCATCAGGTGGGCAGGCATACACAAAACCAAAGCACCACGAAATCGTCATTAGGGTTATCGGATACTTGGCAGTCGAAACAGGATGAAGCCATCTCGGCGCGGACGGTATTGCTGGACCGCTTACAGACGTCTGCTGCCATTGGTCGATTCCTAAGGCTCGTCTTACAAATCGCATTGATTGCTGGTGCAACTGTCATGGTAACAACCGGCCAACTCACGGCTGGCGGTATGATCGCTGCTAGCGTCATTGCCGCTCGTGCACTCGGCCCGATTGAGCGCGCCCAAGAGGCATGGCGCACCATCATTGATGCGCGCGCGCAACTCTCACGACTGACTACGATCAAAATCACACAGGATCAGCCAACAAATGGGTTCCCGATTTCTGACACACCTCGTTTAGATGTCGAAGGTGTCGCCTACATTGCTCCAGGCGGCGCGCGTCCGGTGTTTTCGAACGTTTCGTTTAAAATAGAGAGCGGTGAAATGTTAGGGATATCCGGTTCCAGTAATGCTGGAAAATCCACACTTGCACGTTTGTTGACCGGGCTTGAGCGACCGACACAGGGACGCATTCGGTTCGATAAACAAGATATCGCTGATGCCGACACCTCAACCATCGCTTATCTCTCTCAATCTAGTGACCTGTTGCCAGGAACGATTGCGCAAAACATCGCGAACTTCGCCGATATTCCATTAGATCAAATTCATCAAGCAGCCCAGTTGGCAGGCGTTAACGACGCGATCCTAGATCTGGTCGATGGATACAAGACACAGATCAATTCACACCACATGTGTATTTCTGCCGGTATTGCACAACGTATCCAGTTGGCACGTGTTTATTGTCAGCACCCACGATTTTTGGTGCTGGATGAGCCTTATACTCATTTAGACAATGCTGGTGTCAGTTACTTGTTGTCGGCGCTAAATGACTTAAGGGCACCTCTAAAAATACCCGACTGACACAGAGTTGGCCAATATAGGCCCCCGCTGAAGTTCTTTAACCGGGGTTTTCAGGATTGCCTCGCTCTCGCGGGGTAATTTTTCTCTACATCCCATGTCCAGACGGGCTCCTGGTGTAAATTTCATGGGAATCCAGCCATGGCCAGACGTTCCAACTGAACCAGGCGGCGCATGTTGTAG
>DGNZ01000223.1 GCA_002389175.1 Rhodospirillaceae bacterium UBA4479
CGAACATTAACAACAGGCCAAACTCGTCCGCTGTGGCACGAAGACCTTGCATATATTCGTCACTCATCGGGCGGATGCCGCCTTCGCCTTGAACAGGTTCTACCAAGATACCTGCTGTTTCAGGACCAATGGCAGATTTGAGTTCGTTCAAATTATCGAACGCGACCTGATCGAAACCATCGGTTTCAGGGCCAAATCCGGTCAGATGCTTTTCTTGTTTGCCCGCGGCAATACACGCCAGCGAACGCCCGTGGAATGCACCTTGGACTGTGATCACCCGGTAGCGTTCGGGATTGCCGTGATGCCAGTGATAACGCCGCATCATCTTGATGCCCATTTCCACCGCTTCACCGCCAGAATTCGAAAAGAACACGGCATCGGCAAAGGTATTGGCAACCAGACGGTCGGCCAGCGTGGTTTGCCCGCCGATGTGGTAAAGGTTCGACGTGTGCATAAGCTTGCCCGCTTGTTCGCGAATGGCCTCGACCAAATGCGGATGGCAATGGCCCAGTCCTGCGACGGCAATGCCGGCACCGAAATCGAGATAGCGTCGGTTCTCGGTATCCCACAGATAAGCGCCTTCGCCGTGATCGAAGGCAACGTCGTAACGTGCATATGTTGGCATAACTGCTGGAATCATGACCGTTGCTCCTTTTGCTGTGAGTTAATCCGAAATCCCACCATAACCCATGATGGGAAAGCCGAGGAGTATCGTGGGGCGACTCGGTACTGTCAACACGGTGTTGTCAGAGCGGGTTCTGCATCTAAAACTTTATATATTCAGTCTATTTTTTTGTGGTGAATATCCGGCTATGTCGCGTTTTGTGGGTATTGTGTGAAATATTACCTACCTGTGATTATCATTTGGATAACGAGGGGAGCCGGCATATGGCCGTGTTCTTTCAATTTATTGCAGCATTTGCGCTATTCTTTGGATTGGGTGGCTTGGTTTATTCAACCGAAGTCTCGCGCCGCTGCCAGCAATTAATTAAAGATCGATTTGACGAGATAGAGGCCAAGCTGGCGCAGCGCGCCCAGCGTCAAGACCATGCCATTGCCTCGGCCGCGCGCGATAATCGGAATTCTATCGCCGCCTTGGAAACAATTGTGCTGCAACAATCGCGGGAAATTGTGGCGCTGAGTAAGGCGTTGGAGCCGTTGAAAGACGAACAGGAAAAGCGCGAAGCACAGGATAAAAAGATTTCGGAATTCATGCGCGGTCAACGCGCGTAGTTAAATTACGTGGGTGAATTTACGCCTTGAGCTTGTAGCCCGATTTGATCATCCGCACACAACACAGCCACAAAATCACATTGATCGTCGCCAATACTACGATACCGATGATGGGTTCGGAATCGGAATGACCGATGAACCCGGACCGAAAGCCATCAATCATATAAAAGAACGGATTGAAGTGCGCGATGATTTGCCCCAGTTCCGGCAAGCGATCGATGGAATAAAACGTCCCCGACAAAAATGCCAGCGGTGTGATCACGAAATTCGTGATCGCCGCCATGTGGTCGAACTTGTCGGCCCAGATGCCACCCATCATGCCGATCAATGCCAGCATCAACGATGCCATGATGGCGTGATAGATGATCAGCCCTATGTGATCGATATGCAGGCCCGCAAACGGCATCATCACCACGGCAACGGCGAAACCGACCAACACGCCCCGGGTCACGCCGCCCATGGCGATGCCCAACACCAGTTCGGTCGGGGTGAACGGCGGCATGAGTGTATCGACGATGTTGCCCTGCACCTTGGCGATCATCAGGCTGCTGGATGTGTTGGCGAATGAATTTTGCGCAATCGCCATCATCACCAGGCCGGGGGCCAAGAATTCGGCAAAGGGTACGCCGTGAACATCGGGGCGGTATTGCCCCAGTGCGAGCGTAAAGACCGCGAGGAATAGTAATGTCGTGACCACCGGTGCCATGACGGTCTGTGCATAGACCTTCATGAAGCGGCGGACTTCGCGCATATAAAGGGTCCAAAGACCGATCAGATTGGATGTTTGCGGTTGTTGCATTCAGGATGACATCATTCTGCGGGGTGGGATTTATGAATTCAGAAGCCCCTATATAATAGCATGACGGCTTCTTCACCAGGGCGGGCCTTGATCGTTCTGGTGCATCAGGAGATAAATTGCACCTTATGTCAGACACCTTTGACGATCCAGACGATAAAAAACCGAAAAAGAAACGAGGCCCGCGCAAGGTCTCGCCCACATACTTGGAAAATTCGGCAGCGTATTATCTGGGGCGGTTCTCGTCGTCGTCGGCCAACCTCCGCCGGGTGATGATGCGAAAAATATATCTGTCAGCAACACATCATGGCACTGACACCGAAGAAGCGGAAAAATGGCTCGATGCCCTGATCGAAAAGTTCGAGCGACTGGGTTATTTGGATGACAAGGCTTTTGCACAAATGCGTGCGCGGGGGCTGCATGCCCGCGGCACACCGCTGGTCGGCATTAAATTTAAGCTGATGAAACAAGGTGTCGGCGAGGACGATATTGCCGCCGCGTTGACGCATCTTGAGGAAGAAAACGAAACCCGTGATTTAGATTGGGACGCCGCGATTAAACTGGCCCGTCGGCGACGTCTTGGCCCTTATGGGTCGCATGATCTCGAGGTTCGAAAAGAGCGTCGCGAAAAAGATATGAGTGCCTTGGCGCGTGCCGGGTTTGGCTATGACATCGCGCAACGGATTGTTGAGGCGACCTCCATCGACGAGTTGGAAGAAGTTTACTTCTAACTGCTATCTAGGTTTTGGGTTCTGTGGCGCTGGGGTCTTGCGATGTAGATTCTGATACCGCCCCAGGTTCTGATTCTGAAACGGCTTCATCAGATACTAAGGCGTCCATCTGCATGGTCGACTGCGGGTTGGTTGTTGTCGGTACGAACTTGGCTTTTTCTTCAGTGCGGACGGCTGCCCGGCGTGTCATCCGCCATAGGCCATATATCCCGACCAATCCATGAACAGTCCCGATATAAAAGAACAGTCCCGCAGGTCCTAGCTCTTCCATTGCAAGACCGGCGACCAGCGGTCCGATGACCGCACCAACCCCATACACCATTAACAGGGTGCCACTGACCAGCACACGTTCTTGTGCATCTACGAAGTCATTGGTGTGCGATACTGAAATGGCATAGAGCGGAAAAGTCGCTGCGCCAAAAACCAAGGCGAAATAGAAAATGAGTTCGGGCTGCGATACACCCAAATGCGCAATGGCGGCACAAGCACCTGCACCCAGAAACGAAATCACGATGATCAGGACGCGTCGGTCGACCCTGTCCGACAACCAACCCAGTGGCCATTGCACCAAGCCGCCACCCAAAATACAGAGCGACATAAAGGTCGCGATATCTTCGTTGGCGCCCAGAACACGATCCGCGAATACGGGTGCCAAGCCCCAGAATGACCCCATGCCCAATCCGAAAGCAAAGCTGGCCATGACCCCCAACGGTGAGATCGCAAACATGCGACGCAACGGTAAAGGTCGTGGCTTTTGCGGAACCGGTGCCACGGTACGGGTCAGGGCGACGGGGATCAGTGCGATCGACACCAATACCGACACGGCACAAAACAGGACGTACCCTGCCGGGTCGGCAAAGTTGAGCAGCCATTGGCCCGCGGTCAGGGCCGACAGGTTTACCACCATATAAAGCGCTAAGACTTGGCCGCGTGTTTCATTGGTTGCACGCTCGTTCAGCCAG
>DGNZ01000239.1 GCA_002389175.1 Rhodospirillaceae bacterium UBA4479
CCGCTGGTGACCGTCTGGCCGACACCAAACGGGTTTCCGATGGCCAACACCAAATCGCCGACAACAACCTGGTCAGAGTCACTGATGGGCAGTGCGGCGAGTTCTTCACCCTCTGGATCAATCCGCAAAATCGCCAAATCGGTCCGATCATCAGAAATCATCAATCTGGCTTCGAATTCACGCTTATCATTCAAAACGACGACGATTTTATCGGCACCTTGAATGACGTGTTTGTTGGTCACGATTAAACCGTCAGAGCGGACAATGACGCCAGACCCCAATGAATTGGCTTGCTGCTGGCGTTGTTGGTTAAACCGCTGCCCCAAGTCACCAAAAAAGCGCCGAAAGAACGGGTCGTCAAAGAGCGGCCCCATTTGACGATTACGCACGATGCGTTGGGTATAGATATTGACGACGGCGGGGGCCGTTCGCTCCACCAATGGGCCAAACGACAGCATCACTTCGGATCTATTTTCCGGAACAACACGCTGTTGGGCACTGGCAAGGCTGCTCATGACAAGCCCCAGACAAAATACAGCGACGCTTAAATATCTTAATCTCATAGTCATAGATAAGGGCGATTTCTCATTGGTTTCAATTGTTAAGGCGCAATATTTCGCGTGAACGAAAAAGACCGGCCACAAGGACCGGTCTTAAAACTTTCGATGAATGATCTTTGGATCAATCTTCGGCGTATTCTTCTTCTGCTTCGAGGCGTGCACGATCTGCAGCACCCTTGGCATCTGGATCGCGATCAACCAGCTCAATGATGGCCATCGGCGCGTTATCACCATAGCGGAAACCCGCTTTGAGGACGCGTGTGTAGCCACCGGAACGGTCTTTGTAACGCTCACCCAGCGTTGAAAACAATTTTGCAACTGCATCATCATCACGCAGAAAAGCAAATGCCTGACGGCGGTTCGCCAACTGACCTTTTTTACCCAGGGTAATCATACGATCAACAAAACGGCGCAATTCTTTAGCTTTTGGAAGCGTTGTTTTGATTTGTTCGTGGGTTAGTAACGCCACAGCCATGTTCGAGAACATCGCTTTGCGGTGCGTGTGTGTACGGTTAAGTTTGCGGTATCCGTGTCCGTGTCTCATAGCAGGCTCCTTCTATATTGCCCGAGCGTGCCATTTTACACTCGGGCCGTTGGTTCTTGGGGGCCGCCATTCCGCGTCCCCACTCTTTTATTAGAAGCTTAGAACGGTTCTTCTAGCTTCTTGGCCATGTCTTCAATGTTGTCCGGCGGCCAATCCGGAATTTCCATGCCGAGGTGCAAGCCCATTTGCGACAGTACTTCTTTGATCTCGTTCAAAGACTTACGGCCAAAGTTAGGGGTGCGAAGCATGTCGGCTTCGGTTTTTTGCACCAAGTCACCGATGTAGATGATGTTGTCGTTCTTAAGGCAATTTGCCGAACGTACGGACAATTCAAGCTCATCAACCTTACGGAGCAAGTTACGGTTAAACGGCAGTTCATCGCGGCTTTCTTCGACGACCTCTTTGGAAGGCTCTTCAAAGTTGATGAACAACTGCAACTGATCTTGAAGAATGCGCGCAGCCAAGGCCATTGCGTCATCCGGTGTTACCGAACCATTCGTCGTTAGATCAAGCTGAAGCTTGTCATAATCGGTTGTTTGACCGACACGCGCATTATCAACTTTGTACGAAACTTTACGAACAGGCGAGAAGACCGCATCGATCGGAATTAAGCCAATCGGGCTGTCTTCTGGACGGTTTTGAGACGCAGGCACGTAACCTTTGCCGTTCTCAACCGTGAATTCCATGCTAAGCGTTGCACCCTTATCAAGGTGGCAGATCACTAGATCAGGTTCCATGACTTCGATGTCGGGACCTGTTTCGATCTGGCTAGCAGTAACAGCACCAGGGCCTTCGGCCTTGAGGCTCATCTTTTTTGGCCCTTCGACCATCATCTTTACGCCCATCGATTTGATGTTCAAAACGATGTCGGTGACGTCTTCACGCACACCTGCGATAGATGAAAACTCATGCAAAACACTGTCGATTTGAATCGACGTGACAGCAGCACCCTGAAGCGATGACAACAGAATACGACGCAACGAGTTTCCAAGTGTCAGACCAAAACCACGCTCAAGCGGTTCAGCGACAACACTGGCCTGACGGGTTGGGTCGTTCCCAGGTACGATGTCCAGTTTCGAAGGTTTAATGAGTTCTTGCCAATTCTTATGAAGCACTTTGTGACCCCACGCTCAAAATGTTGACGGGCACACTCTCAATCGAGAGCCTGCCTCGGATATGCTAAGATGGAACGAAATCGCCGCGTACGGTAACGCCCCACCCTTATGTATTCTCACCCCATCAGATAGATCGGGCGAAGATGGGCGTTTAAACCCGACGACGTTTCCGTGGACGACACCCGTTATGCGGGATCGGCGTGACGTCGCGAATGGCGGTGATGTTAAAACCGACCGTTTGCAATGCACGAAGTGCTGATTCCCGACCAGAGCCAGGACCCTTCACTTGAACCTCAAGGGTTTTCATGCCGTGTTCCATCGCAGCGCGACCGACCATTTCACCAGCGACCTGAGCTGCATAAGGGGTAGATTTACGAGACCCCTTAAAGCCTTGAGCACCTGCAGATGACCAAGCAATTGCATTGCCTTGCGCATCAGTGATCGTGATGATCGTGTTGTTAAACGTCGAATTGACATGTGCAATTCCTGACGCAATATTTTTACGCTCGCGACGGCGTGTCCGAGCACCTGTTGCTGCCTTAGCCATTGTCTCTTACGTCCTTACGCTATTTCTTCTTACCGGCGATTGCCTTGGCCGGACCTTTGCGCGTACGCGCATTGGTATGAGTCCGCTGACCCCGTACCGGCAATTGACGCCGATGACGCAGACCACGATAACAACCGAGATCCATCAAGCGTTTGATATTCATAGCAACATCGCGGCGAAGTTCACCTTCAACCGTGTAGCTATTGTCGATCATGTCGCGCATACGCGCGACTTCGTCATCAGACAGTTCACTCACACGACGGTCATCAGAAATGCCACATGCTTCACAGATTTTTCTGGCGGTTGTGTCGCCAATTCCGTGAATATATGTCAATGCGATTACCGCTCGCTTGCCTGTCGGGATATTTACACCAGCAATGCGCGCCAAAGCCTTTACTCCTTAAACTTTGGGTCGAAAAAAAATTCCACCGGTCCATTGAAGAGCGCGGATTATATTGCGAACGCGCCCCAAGTCAACTCAGCAAATTAAATTACTACCCTACTTCAATTACTCATCCAAAATGGCGTAAAGCGATTCGGAAACCTTACCGATTTCCTGCATACCATCCACCGTTTTCAAAAGCCCCGTATTCCGATAGTGCGGAATGATCGGAGCTGTTTGTTCGTGATAAACACCTAAGCGCTTTTTCAACGTTTCAGCGTTATCGTCACTTCGCGCCCCGCCAGTCTCAGCAGCGCGCTTTTCGATTCGTGCAAACAAGGCTTGTTCGTCAACTTCGATACTAACAACGTGATCGAGTTTAAGCCCCTTGTCCGCGAGCATTTGGTCCAAAGCCTCGGCTTGAGCGACCGTACGTGGAAAACCGTCAAGAATGCAGCCATTGGCGCAATCAGGTTCATCCAAGCGATCCGCAATAATACCGACAACAATTTCATCAGAAACCAAATCGCCACGATCCATGACTTCTTTGGCTTTGATACCCATATCCGTACCCGCAGCAACGGCTGCGCGGAGCATATCACCTGTCGAAAGTTGAACGATATTATAGCGCTCAACTAAACGTTCGCACTGTGTGCCTTTACCGGCACCCGGTGGTCCCAACAAAATCAAAATCATGAGCGACGCCCCCGCAACTTAGACTTCTTGATCAAACCTTCGTACTGGTGCGCCAAAAGATGCGACTGAACTTGAGTTACCGTATCCATGGTCACCGTCACAACAATCAACAAGCTGGTTCCACCAAAGTAAAATGGCACAGCATATTGAGCGCGAAGAATCTCAGGCAAAATACAAACAGCAGCTAAATAAAGTGCGCCAACAACCGTCAAACGGGTCAAAACCCAATCCAGATAGTTAGCCGTATTCTTACCAGGCCGGATTCCAGGGATGAAACCGCCGTATTTCTTTAGGTTATCTGCCGTTTCAGCTGGATTGAATACAACCGCTGTATAGAAAAAGGCAAAGAACACGATCATCGACACGTAAATAAGCAGGTAAAGTGGCTGCCCAGGGCCCAAGATCGCCGCAATATCGTTCATCCACGCTGGACCGCTGCCAGCAGAGAACTGAATAATTGTGATCGGCAACAACAGCAATGAACTCGCGAAGATTGGCGGAATCACACCAGCTGTGTTGACTTTCAACGGCAGGTGGGACGTTTCGCCACCCATCATTTTGTTGCCACGCTGGCGTTTAGGATACTGGATCAAGATCCGGCGC
>DGNZ01000234.1 GCA_002389175.1 Rhodospirillaceae bacterium UBA4479
GTGCGAGAGCTGCCGCTCGCCCAATGTTTCGGCCACTTCCAGTAATAAGGGCTGCGCGCTTTCGTTCATTCATTGGGATAATCCTATTTTCTGTTTTGTGAGTTGGCTTGCTTAAATCGTCGCACTGTCTCTATAACCCGACTTCTTAAATTTAGTGTTGAGCGCCCAAATGACAACCACGCCTATCATTCATCATTACCCTCAATCTCCTGCTTCGGAGAAGGTGCGTGTATTCCTGGGGCTGAAAGGTATTGCGTGGCGCAGCGTTATTATTCCCCGGGTGCCGCCAAAACCTTTGGTGATGCCGTTAACGGGCGGATTTCGTTTAACGCCAGTGATGCAGATCGGTGCAGATATATACTGCGATACGTTTTGTATTATCCAAGAGTTAGAAAACAGATACCCATCCCCTTCATTGCTCCCTAAAGATGGCTCTTCAGTTGACTGGGCTATTGGTGCTTGGGACGATACGCAGTTATTTAAGACCGCGATTGCGATAGTATTCTCCGATGGCCTGGATCATATGCCACCGGGCTTTGCCGAGGACCGCATTGCGCTTTATTTCGATGGTGCTGACCAAAATACATACTTCAAAGATAAACTGTCCGAGAATTTATCAATTGTCCGTCGCTTCTTTGCAGAAGTGGATACAGCGGTCGAGAAACATGATTTCATCGGCGGCGCATCGCCATCAGTCAGCGATGCACTTGCGTATTATATCGCATGGTTCCTTCGGGGGCGCTTTAGCGGTGGACCTGAGTTGATTGCAGCATTTCCAATTCTTGAAGCATGGGAAAGCCGAATCCGAGAGTTTGGATATGGCGAGGTCACTGATTTCTCCGCTGAGACTGCGCTTGAAGAGGCGCGGATAGCGTTGCCTGATGCAGGAATAGGTATCTTGGCAGCTAATGATTTGGGCTTCGAGTTGGGCCAATCAATCAGTGTCCGGCCCATGGATGACGAGAACGCCACTACGGGGGCGTTGATCACTTTGACAGATGATCGGGTATCGCTGCTTAGGATGGACCCTCAAGTTGGTGAAGTGGCTGTACATTTCCCCCGGTCTGGATATGTTTTAGCCCCAAGCTCATAGACCGTTAAGATTCACGACCTGCGCGATCGATGGACCTGAACAGCGGATCAAGCAGGTAGTCCAAAACAGTACGCTCTGCTGTCATGATAAAGACTTCTGCCTGCATGCCGCTCATCAAAGATGGAATGCTTTCTAGCGTTCCGATATCAGGCATGACTCGACCTGTGAAAAATGTACTGCCCGTTACCGGATCAGAAGTCTTGTCGGGTGAAACGTTAATCACGGTACCTTCGATCATCGGGGATGTGCGGGCATTGTACGCTGCCAAACGGACCCGAGCGCGTTGCCCAGGAAAAATGACATCGACATCATTTGGATTGATACGAAGTTCAATGATGTGTTGATCATGATTGGGAACGATATCCAAAATCGGCTCACCCGCCTGGACGACACCACCCAATGTGTGATGACGTAATGCGACCACGACGCCGTCTTCTGGGGCCTTTATGACTGTACGTGCAAGCACATCTTTTGCGGCGCGAATCTGTTCAGCGACTTCTGCCATCCGCTCGTTGGTTTCTTGGATTTCGGCCGCGACATCTCTTTGATGGCGATCCATGGACAGTGCGCGTTCCATTTCTAGTTTCGCGATCTCATCCCCAGCTTCTGCGATGTTCGCGGCTAAATCCTGGAACTCGCCTTCGGAGTCGACAATGCTGCGTTCGACCGATAGCACGCGATTTTTGGCAACGAGACCTTTTTTCAAAAGCTTGGACATCATCCCGAATTCATCTTGTAGCAGGGCCAAACGTTTCTCGATGGCGATGCGCTTGGCGCGATGGCCGCGAATGATTGCGGATTGCTTTGAGATGCGCTCTCGGATGATTGAATCTTGGCGATCAAGATTTTGACGGCGTGTTTCCAACACGTGCATTTCACCGTCCATCAGATCGATCATCAAAGGATCTGAACCTAGATCTAGAAGCGCTGAAGGGAACTCAATCGTTGGTAAATCACGGCGCTCTGCATCAAGTCGGGCCTTTTTAGCGACCAAAACGTTTTGTCGATTATTCAAAAGCTCCAAGGTCGCAAAGGCGCGTGTGTTGTCGATTTCTATCAGGGGCTGTCCTTCTAAGACGGCTTGTCCTTCGTCGATCAGAATCCTTTTTACGATCCCGCCTTCAAGGTGTGCGACTGATTTTCGGTTACTTTCTACGCCGACCGTGCCATGGGCAATCGCAGCACCATCCAGGCGTGTTACGCTGGACCACAATAGCCCCCCGAATACGAACACGATGCAGACCGTCCAACCGGCAATCTTAGAGGTGGCTGTGCTGGTTGAACGACGCGTAGAAGGTTTAGATGCTGAAAGCTCTTTATCATGGGGTGGATTGCTATCAGTTTGCTCTCTGCGTTGGCGCCAAGACACAGACTGATTGACGACACCACGCAATTGGTCGAGGCGGGTTTGTAATTTAATTAATGCGCTCATTGGGCTGCCTCCAACGGTTGGGCTTTGATGGGCTGAGAAGGAGAGCCATTGAGTACCGTCAGTTCGGCTTTCTTTCGTTTTCCAACAATTCGAGCCATGCCGTCCTGCAGGATCATCACTTTATCGCATTGGGCAAGAAGACTGGGGCGTTGAGAGATCAGAACGATCACGCAACCTTGTTTCCTTAAGGGCACCTCTAAAAATAGC